>JANYDV010000047.1 GCA_025363505.1 Bacteroidota bacterium | reverse complement strand
ATAAACACCGCACCATGATCGTCTTGGATGCCATACGATCCTGCTTTATCCATCGGTGAGCCTCCGGCGACATAACTTGCTATTTCTTGATCGCTCAGAGTGCGGAACCGTACTTCTGTTGATTCGACAAAGACTCTGCTTTCGCCGTTGTGAGAATCGACCAACGCAACTCCGGTGTAAACCGTGTGTGTGTTGTTGCTTAATATCCTGAGCATTCGCACAGCATCATCGGGGTCGGTCGGCTTGCCGAGAATTGTATCGCCGATGACGACAATCGTATCCGCCCCGAGCACGATGCCGCATGGATCGTCTTCGGTGAGGGTTGCTGTTGTTGCGAGAGCTTTTTGTAGAGCAAGTTCGGTGGCATACTGCGACGGAGTATAATGCCCGACGAGATTCTCATCAATACCTGATGGTTTGATAATAACTGTGCGTACACCGAGAATGGAAACCAGTAGAGACCTGCGAGGAGAAGAAGATGCTAGGTAGAGAACCGAAGGAGATTGGACTGACTCCACAGATCAACGAAACATCTCTTTGATCATACCCCAAGTACGTTTTACTCCTGCCGACGGACGTGTTACGGTGATCGTCTGTGAGTAGCTCACGGCATTACCGTAATTAATTTTCAGACGATATTTGAACAAATCGGAAAGGGGAGCGCTGTTACCCGAATTCGATGTACCTTGTTGTGGCATCGTAGTAACATTGGCATCGCGGTAGTGATAGCTGGAGTTGTTGCCGGTTGCAACAGTAGAACCTATTTCACGAAAATCATCAGAGTTAATGCTCGAGCGTTCGATGGCATAACTTTTCACACCCGTTTCGGTGCCCGACTGCCAATCAAGGGTGATCGCATCGGCATCGGCGTGTCCTTTGAGGTAGGTCAGGAGTTCGGAAAATCCGAACGCCGTTTCGGCGACCATCATCAACGCAACTACTATAACGAGAGCTTTCTTCATCAGACTATGTAATCCTATTTTGTCAAAGATAATTCCGACTTTTGTAATAACAGATTGTAACCTGTTTTGGATGTCTCTCCATTATAAATAACACATTGCGTGCCCAAAAGTTTTATGATACAAGGGTATATTTGATGACCGAATATTATAGGCGTATTTTTGTAAGACTAACTACTTATTAATAATGAATACCAATGAACACCCATCACTATCCAAACTCGTTGGCATCCTCCAGGCAGCATATTCCGGCGAATTAGCGGCGGCGAAAGCATATAATGGGCATTGGAAGTCGCTTAGCGATGCCGAAGACCGCAAACGCATTCAGCTAATAGAATCAGAAGAGCTTGAGCATCGGCGCCTCGTAGGTGAATTACTGTCACAACTGCATAAAGCACCAAACCCACATCTCGAAAAGAAAATGGCACGGATCGGATGGTGGATTTCGCTGTCCTGCAAGATATCGGGGTGGTTCATTCCGATGTACGGAGCCGGAAAACTCGAACAAGGGAATATTGTCGAGTACATTGACGCTGCTCATTATGCAAAAGAGTGCGGACACCCCGAGATGATCGAGTGTCTGCTCGAAATGGCGGAAGTCGAGTGGGAGCATGAAAAATTTTTTCGTGAAAAGATTACGCATCATTTTTTGTACAACGTCTTTCCCAAGTGGGCTATCCCGGAGCCGAAATCTTCTATTCGAAAACGGAGTTTATAATATCCCTGATTCTCTGTTACCACCTTTCTTTTATTTTTTTTGCCACTTGTGACGACAACAAAAGACTCTACTCAAAAACCTGCCGCCGGTATTCGATCATGGCTCAACTCGCTCGGTCCGGGTATTATCACGGGCGCATCGGATGATGATCCCAGCGGTATAGCGACTTACTCGCAAGTGGGTGCGCAGGCGGGGTTCGGAATGTTATGGACCCTCGTTCTGAGTTTTCCGATGATGGTAGCTATTCAACTCGTTAGTGCGCAGATCGGGCGGGTGACAGGCGTGGGCATTGCCGGGAATATGAAAAAATATTATCCCAAGATACTGATGTTTACGTTGGTGGGTTTGATGGTCTGTGCAAATGCGATTAACATCGGCGCTGATATTTCGGCAATGGGAGAAGCCGCAAATTTAGTATTGGGTGGGAATATGGTAGTCTTTGCAATTATTCTGACGATCATCAGCGTAGCCTTGCAGATTTTTATTCCGTATTCGAGTTATGTGTCTATTCTGAAATGGCTCTGCTTAGTGCTCTTCACTTATGTCGCGGTGGTGTTTTCGGTACATGTCCCCTGGGCAGAAGCGATAAAAAATATGATTATCCCGGCGATCGTCTTTGATGCGGCACACATCTCGATGTTCGTGGCAATACTCGGAACAACCATCAGCCCCTATCTTTTCTTTTGGCAAGCATCGGAGGAAGTCGAAGATGAAAAAACGAATCCGAAAGAGCATCCGCTGAAAGTAGCACCATCGCAAGCACCCAAACAACTTGCCCGTATCAGAAAAGATACGCTCTTCGGTATGGCATTCTCCAATTTGATTGCGCTGTTTATTATGCTCTCGACGGCTGTGACGCTCAATATGCACGGCAAAACCGGAATCGAAACGGCTTCGCAAGCCGCGGAGGCTCTGCGACCGATTGCCGGTGATCTGACATTCCTATTATTTGCTATTGGCATTATTGGTACCGGGCTTTTGGCTTTGCCGGTGCTCGCAGGGTCGGCGGCGTATGCCATTTGCGAAATGTTCGGCTTCAAGATGGGGTTGGATAAAAGACCTGCCGAAGCAAAAAAGTTTTATGGTATCATTGCCGGTATTACATTATTGGGGATGACACTCATTTTTATCGGCATGAATCCCGTCAAAGCGTTGTACTTGGCGGCTATTATTAATGGTGTTGCCGCGGTCCCGATTATGATTTTGATGATGCTGATGGGTGCAAATAAAAAAGTAATGGGATCGTTCACTATCTCAACCAGCACAAAAATCATCGGTTGGGTTTCGACATTAGTGATGCTTGTTGCGGCAGTCGCATTATTCCTGACCCTCTGAGCAATCAGTGGCTCTCTTTCATTTTAAAGCGAATGGCTTTCGTTTTCATCGCTTTGACATCGGTAAGATCGGCAAGAGGTAGTTGCCACTGCACTCCACCATTGATGGCGGTGAGATGTTTGTCGTAGGGCTGAAGAAGATTCGTCGAAAAAACTCGAAGATAAAAGTAATGATCTTTAAACATATTCTTGACGACCTCTTTATCAATCTCCGTTTTTTTCTTGGTGCTCGCTGTAAAATGCATATCAACTCCTATCGTCCCATTTTTTGTGGTGACGTTAATGACCGGTTTTGAATCATCCGAGTTCGGATCTTTTTTCTTCCCGTCGATCGCCGCCAAGAATGGGGTGATCTGCCGGCTCAGGGCTTGAGCGTCCTTCAATCGAATTTCGGAAATAATATAGGTCGTCGAGTCATGGGTGCTATCGCGAAGATCGTAGGAGAGTATGCCGGGCAAATGCTCGACCGACTCACGCTCCCAAGCAAGTTGCTGTTTTATGGTATCAATAATATCTTGTGGTGGCGTTTTTGGTTTGGTCGAATCACCGATTGTGCTGAGCGAAGCCAACATATCAATCAATTCATGCGAAAGCGCAGGCATCTTCCGCACCGTAAAGGTACCATCAGGATGTTGAAAAATATCAATATAGATATCAATACACCCCGAAAACAACATCATCAAAGCAACAGCAATAACTAATCGATACATCATTTTTTTTGAATTAATCGCTGATAACAAAACAATCGCTGGTAATAATACAATTGTCATTCCCTCGGGCTCATCGTCATCCCTGCGACTATCGTCATTCCCTCTGACCCATTGTCATTCCCGCGAAGGCGGGAATCCATTACGCCAATAACTCGATACCCATCTTCAAGGGCATGACAAACCCCTCTCTCATTTACACTACAACAATGACAAATTAATGGGCGGATTGTCGCTCCGCCCATTTTTGCGAAGAATACTATTATTGCTTCACCAGTTTCACAGTCTTTACTTCACCGAAGCCGGTTGAGATGCGCGCATAATACGTGCCGCTCGAAAATTTTGCTCCGTCGAGATGGACGGTGTGAATGCCTTTGTCGAGTGAGTAGCCGTGTTCATCACCCCACACCTTGCGACCCAATGGATCAAACACCTCCACAGTAACATACGCCATCCGATTCAATTCAAACGACAATGTCGTTTCAGTTTTGAACGGATTCGGTGAGGATGTGAATGATGCGAGATAGATTGTTGGTAACACGGTGCTCGGCGAAACACTATTATGAGTCAGCAAGAAACCAAGACCGAGGTCTTCGAGAGATGGGATTGTCGTATCCTTATGATTTCTTATCAGGAAGAGGCTATCTTTCTTGATTTCATTTTCTGTTGATTGGTGATCACAACCTGTATGATCACGAATATACCTCAGAATAGAAATTGTTGCGTTAGTTGGGTCAAATTTACCATATTTGTAAGTACTTGCAATGGAAAGCAAGCAACTACAAAAATAAAACTCCTGTGTAGTATTCAAATAAATAACAGAAACAAGCCACTGACGATAAAGTGTATATCGAGACGTATCATTTGGTTCATATTCTTGAACGGCTGCATCCATCGAACTGAATGCATGATATGAATAATCATTATCTAACACTGCGCAACTCTCAACATATCTTCTGAGAGAATCATACTGTGTTTTATATTGCTCTTGGGTGGTGCGCGTCCCACTCATCCATTGACGTTGGTGAAGGCAACTATCGGGGACAACAGTATTTACTTTCTCTATTGAAAGTGGGCTACTCTTTTTTGCTTTCATCGTCTCCAATCCACCGCTGCAACTCCAGCAAGGTGCGCTTGGGCTTCCGCAACCAGTCATCGCTGTTCGAATATTTCTTGACAACGGTAATGTATAGCCCGTGCTTTGCCAACAAAAAAAACTCAGCAGTGCGACTAGGATTATACTTTTCATCAGCGTTATTGTTTAACGAGTTTCACAGTCTTCACTTCACCGAAGCCGGTTGAGATGCGTGCATAATAAGTGCCGCTCGAAAATTTTGCTCCGTCGAGATGGACGGTATGAATGCCTTTGTCAAGCGAGTAGCCGTGTTCAT
>JANYDV010000040.1 GCA_025363505.1 Bacteroidota bacterium | reverse complement strand
ACGCGGAAATCAAATTCTCTCGTACCCAATGTTTCCATGTGATTCAGATCGTGGATTTCCGAGTGTTCTTCAATACTATCTCAAAACTGAGCGATTCTATATTGACTCCGCAAGTAATATCATTCTTGATACTACTTTAAGACACTTCCTGCAAAATCAACATGGTATTTATCTCAGAAGACTTACAACCGCAAGTCCCAAAGATATGTTTTCAGTGACGCGGCGTGGTGATACTATCGGATGCGATCATTATAATTGGATGATTCTGAAATATGATACTACTGTTAATGCGCTCCTCTTGGCTTATGCCCTAAATGTTATGTTTCCTAAAGACATTATATTTGCAGAACCTGACAGACATGAAGGAAAATTGTTGCACTCAAAACCAAGTCATCCACGTGATGACCCAAATATGTATGACAAATGCGAGTTTAGTCTTAAAGGTATGATTAATGCGCCGAAAGCATGGGATTATGAAGTAGGCAACCCGAAAATTTTAATTGCACATTTTGATAGAGGCGCTGATTACAGACACCCAGATCTGGGCGGACAAATGGGACCTTCACAACATATTAAATTTGGAGAGCAATTTTCCCTCAAAGGTGTTAATCAAATTGAGTTAATCAATCAACATCAAGGGCATGGTACACCATGTCTGGGAATTATCGGAGGTTTAACAAATCGTAATTTTCATAGTATAGCTGGTATCGCTGGAGGTTGGGGTGTTTTGCCTACTGACCCACCAGGTTCTATTGATGAAGGAATGGGTTGTAGTCTTGCTATACTCGCAGCAGGTAACTTTGCAACTCAAGCAGCTGCATTGAGCGATTATGTTGCAGCAATTTTTCAAGCTGCGGCATACAGCGATTCTTCAAATTATGGATTTGGTGCCAATATTATTAATACATCTGCCAATGTTTCAACTTCAGAAAAGATTGCTGTTCATGCAGCAGTTAATTATGCATTTCTAAATGGTGTTATTCAAGTAGCCGCAATAGGTAATTCCGACTTAGATGAAACGAATCCCGCATATTATGATCGTACTTGGCCTGCAAATTATGATGAGCCATGGATGATTTCAGTTGGTGGCAGTCAACCCAACAAGCAACGAATTTCCGGTTCTAATTATGGCTTTACAATGGACTTCCTCGCACCCGCTGGTGACAATACAGTGGGCGATAGTGTTTGGGTAGACCAATACGGTCCAATTAAATGTTCAAACAATAATACGAACTGGAATGAAACATTTTCGACAGCAAATATTACACCTGATGACCCAACCCGACCTCTTTTGGAAATAGATTCACCAAGATTTACATATCGAGGCTTCGGAGGTAATTCTGCCTCTGCACCCCACGTTTCGGGATCAGCAGGCTTGTTATTATCTTCATTCTTGAGAGATACAACACTCAAATTGGAGCCCGAGGATGTTCAAGGAATATTAAAAGCATCGGCTTGGAGAAACGATCAAGATAGATCAAATTCTGATTCTATTAATTTCTGGAGAAGTCAAAGCGGTTGGGGGCATTTAGACATCGGACATGCTTATGAGATGATGGATCCTACACCTGGTATCTCAACAGGAAATATGTATTTCCTAAAACATTTTCATTTTGATACAGGGCTTGATACCGGAACTTGGAGCGCAATTCGATTAAATACATTTAATATCTGTTGGGACTCAAGCATTTGCGGTCAGGCAGGATTCAAAAAGAAATTCAAGAATAGAGATTTTTTACTTACCGATAGTGCAAGTCACCAAGGGTCATATAGGACATTTGCCTATAATGCAAAATTTCGTACCATCAGCAAAACAATTACTATAGACAGCCTGTGGGATGTTGATTCCAATACTTCACCTTTGTTTGCATGGGGGAGAGGCGGCGGTTACGATGAAAAGAGCGGCTGGAATTTCGATCAGGACAATTGGCAGACAGGATGGAGTAAGGTAACAAGTTCGACAGGCGGAAATGATTTGAATGAGGGTATATTTCATTCCCAAGGAAGAACATTTACGGTGATAACCGTCCAATATGATGTATTTGGGTGGAATGACAGTGCTCAAAACTATATTACACCTATAGGACATGTTCCTGATGACAGTATGGTTGGTGTTAATTTTTCCGTGTTTGGAAGGAAGAACTTAGCATATAATGTTGTTCATTCTAATCAGAAACTTTTAAATGAAACACTTATTGTAAATACCTCTGAGAATAACTCTGAACTTACAATAAGCTACCTTACGGAGAGTGAAGTGCCACATCCGACATTTCAGGTATATGATGTTCTAGGTAAGTTACTATATTCCATTCCATTAAATTCGGCAACTTCAGGTTGGAATTACCAGAAGCTACCTAATTATTTAACTTCTACAGGCACTTATATCTGTAGAGTTTCGGGACAAGGCTATACACAATCCAGAGCGATTCAACTTATCAAATAAATAGAATGAAATTTCTCATAGTAAGCATACTTCTCACACTAACCCACTGCGTAGCAATAGCGCAGTGGGTTTTGCTTCCTGCACCTCATTTCTTAAATGCTGTTGGAAAGCACGGGCAATACCTGTTTGTTGGCGGCGAAGAGAATGGAGCATTTCGTTCGAGTGACAATGGCGAATCATGGATTTCAGTTAACAACGGAATCCACAGCGATTCCGACCCATCACCTGCAACAGTTGAAGCTATTGATGGTGTAGAGAACTTTATCTTCTCCACTGTTGACTACGGTGGTTCTTATATCTCTTTCGATGACGGTGACCACTGGAGCGTATTATTTCATCGGCTCCCATTTTTTTCATTTATAACTTATCATGGAAAACTCTTTACTGCTTTGTATGGTGGTAATGGTGTCTGGGTATCTTCTGATACTGGCAAAACATGGGATACCGATAGCGTAGGGTTGTTTTCAGGGTGGGCTCCTGACAAACAAAAAATATATACTACTCCGGTGGTATCAAATGATGAGTTGTATACGACTAATGAAGACGGGTTTGTCTATCGTTCTACTAATGATGGAAATAGCTGGACTCTGACCTATGATAGAATTGAAGCTAGCTTTAAGAGACTCTATGCAATTAATGATACTACACTATTCGTCTGCACGATGGACTCGATATTCCGCTCAACTAATAGAGGTGTAACGTGGAAGAATATCAAACAACACACCGGTACTGGTCCATTAGTGACTACGGATAATTTTATTATAGCTGTTCAAGGTTACTTAATATCTATTTCTTCAGACAATGGCGATACTTGGAAATCAGTCAATGGCAATCTTCCTGATTCTGTTTATATTGAGAGCATGACTGTTAAAGATGGCTATGTATTTGGAGCTACCAATCAAGGTCTTTGGCGACGACCGCTTTCGGATTTTGCATCGGTAGCTGTGCAACCGAAACAATCAACTATAGCACCGATCAACGTCAAGGTGATTGATGATCGAATCACTGTCGAATACTTTAGCGAAGTTGAATTCAATCATCCGAAATTTGAAGTGTATGATATACTTGGCAGGCTTATTTCTTCATCAGTAGAGCGATATGCACAGAAGGGATGGAATACGATTACAATTCCAATTACTAAACTACCATCCGGTACATATATCTGTCGAGCAATCGGTTCAGGTTTTACACAATCAAGAACATTTCAAATCTCTTGGTAAAATGCGAAAACACCGGATTTCGGATTTGTAGGGCTGTATCAACCTAACACAAGGACGCGATTCTTTGCAGGGTTTATTCATTTCGTATGCCTTTGAACCTCTGTTCCCTCCTTCTCGTTTTGTATTGGCTATTTATTAATGATGAATAATTGAGTACACCAACTGCTACTGCCGTAAACGGACGAATTGCGTTTAGCGAATATACGCTTGCCAATGGGCTCCATGTTATTTTACACGAAGATCATAAAGCGCCGATTGTTTGCGTGAACATCGCTTATCACGTCGGCTCGAAAAATGAAACGCCGGAACGTGCGGGCTTTGCCCATTTATTCGAGCATTTGCTTTTTGAAGGCTCGACCAACGTTCCGCGCGGTGCCTTCGATAAGCATATTACCGAAGCCGGCGGATTTGACAACGCCTATACTACCGAAGACAAAACGAATTACTACGAAGTGCTTCCGGCACATCAATTGCCATTGGCATTGTGGCTCGAAAGTGATAGAATGCTTGGCTTTGTGTTGGGCGACGACAGTTTGCGCACACAAAAAGATGTGGTCAAAGAAGAAAAACGCGAACGTTACGACAACACTCCTTACGGCTCGCTATCGGAGCGAATGATGCGAATGGCTTATACGTCGTTTCCGTATCGCTGGACAGTCATCGGCGATATGGAGACCATCGAAGCCGCCACACTTGCCGATGTCAAAGATTTTTATGCAAATTATTATGCACCCAACAATGCGGTGCTCGTGGTCTCAGGCGATTTTAAGAGCGACGATGCAACAGCATTGATTGAACAATACTTCGGTTCGATTCCAAAAACTAATCGAACGATCATTCGTCCGAATTTTAATGATACCCCGATTGATGCCGAACGCCGCGAGATAGTAAAACACGAAGCCGTACCGTTACCCGCCGTGTTTTATGCTTATCGTATGCCACCCGAAGGAACGGTTGATGCCATTTCGCTTGATCTCTTGACCGATATTCTCTCAACCGGCAGAAGCTCGCGTCTGTATCAACGATTGATCTATAACGATAAGATCGCTTCGGAAGTATCGTCGTATGTTGATCTTCGTGAATGCGAAGGTTTGCTATGGTTTTATGGTGTAGGCAATCAGCCGGAGCAAGATTGTGAAGCGATCGAAGCGGCAATCGAAGATGTCATTGCAAACGTTCGTGAGAATGGGGTGAGCGAAATTGAACTCGAAAAAGTAAAGAATAAAACAGAGATGCGTTTAGTCGCAAGCCGTGTCACGGCTAGCGGAAAAGCCGATCAGCTGGCTCATGCCTATACTTTTTTTGGTGATACGAATCGTGTTAATTCAGTGATTGAGCATTATGCCGCCATCACGACCGAAGATATAAAACAAGCCGCTGCAAGATACTTGACACCTGAGAAACGTTGTGTGATCACATTCTTCCCACCGAACGACTAAATGAATACCACTACAGTTTTTGATCGTACCCAACCACCGAAGCCCGGCTCGATAGCACAAATCGGTTTTCCGAAATTTATTACGACTGCATTGCCATCGGGCACACCGATTTATCTCGTTGAAAATCACGGACAACCGCTTGTAAGTATTTCGATATATTTTCAAGGTGGTTCTTCAAGCGATACAATTTCGACTCAAGGATTAGCGTCATTGAGTGCCGAACTCTTGACCAAAGGCACTGCCAATAGAACGGCAACCGAAATTGCGGAGCAAATTGATTTTGTTGGCGGCTCGCTCGGAGCAAGTGCTTCGTGGGATTCGACTACTATATCCACAGCCGTTCTTTCGCGCTATCTTACGACAGCAATCGAATTGCTTGCCGATGTAGCGCTCAATCCGTTGTTTGCGCAAGAAGAAGTTGATCGTATTCGTACACAGCGTCTTGCTTCGATCAAACATGCAAAAAGCGATGCGGGCTATCTTGCGGATGTGCAAGTCTCGAAATCTATATATCAATCACATCCGTATAGTCACGAAGCCGCCGGCACTGAATCTACGATTGCCTCATTTCAAAGTGAAGCATTACAAACACATTACGCCAGAATCAACTCACCATCCAACGCTTTTTTTGTCGTTGCCGGCGATGTGACCGAGTCCGAAATCGTGCGCTTGCTCAGCAATGCTTTTTCGAGTTGGAAAGGTATTGCAAAAGCACCTTTGACCAACGAGATGCCCACGCTCCCGAGCAAACCGCAAGTAAAACTTATCGGCAGACCGCAATCGGTACAGTCAGCACTTCGTGTCGGACATTTAGCAATAACTCGTTCGCACCCGGATTATGTGCAGTGTTATGTCTTGAATATGTTGCTGGGCGGGTATTTTAATTCGCGCATCAATCAAAACCTTCGGGAGAAAAACGGATTTACTTATGGGGCAAGAAGTTATTTTGATGCACGCAAACAAACCGGTGCATTTATTGCTTCGACCGAAGTGCGTACCGAAGTAACGGCTGCGGCTATCCGAGAAATTATTGTCGAGATCGATCGCATTCGTACCGAAGCCGTCAGCCCCGAAGAGCTTTCGATGGTCAAGCAATATATCATCGGTAGTTTTCCGCTTTCGATCGAAACACCCCAACAAATTGCCAGCCGAGTCGCCGCGATTGTACTCTATGGTTTGGGGAATGGGTATTACGACACATTCCGTGATACTGTTGCCGCCACGACATCCGATGATTTGCTCCGCGCCGCACAAGAACATTTGCATCCCAAGGTACTTTCGATAGCAGTCTCGGGCGATGCCAAAGCCCTCGAAAGCGAGTTAGGCATATTTGGCGATCTCGAAGTCGTGCCGATTTGGTAATATTTTTTGGTATTCTTGAATCTTTCGAGCCATATTCGCCGTTAAAACAACCACGTAATTTTTTGAATACATAGTGCAAACAACTACAACAACAACCTCCGCCGGCGGCTTTGCCGGTAAAGAACTTGAATACGCCCAAGATCTTGTGAAGAAACACCAGGCGATCAAAACGGAGATCGCAAAAGTCATCGTCGGGCAAGATCAAATTATTGATGAATTACTCATCGCATTGCTTGCTCGCGGACATTGCTTGCTGGTTGGTGTGCCGGGGTTGGCAAAGACGTTACTTATCAGCACACTCTCCCGAGTACTCGATCTTGGCTTTAGTCGCATTCAGTTCACACCCGATCTAATGCCGTCGGATATTACAGGCACCGAAATTCTCGAACAAAATATTTCGACCGGATCAAAAGAATTTCGTTTTATTAAAGGACCAATCTTCGCAAATATTATTCTTGCCGACGAGATAAACCGCACACCACCCAAAACACAAGCGGCATTGCTCGAAGCTATGCAAGAGCATAGTGTCACAGCGGCGAATATGACCTACACACTTGCCGAACCATTTTTTGTACTGGCGACACAAAATCCGATCGAGCAAGAAGGGACATATCCACTGCCAGAAGCACAGCTCGATCGTTTTATGCTTAACTTATGGCTTGACTATCCCAGTGCGAGCGAAGAAGTACAGATCGTCAAGAGCACCACCAGCGAATACGTTGCGAAGCTCAATAAAATTTTGACTGCAACTGATTTAATCAAGTTTCAAGAACTCGTTCGCTACGTGCCGGTGGCTGATAATGTCATCGAGTATGCTGTTCGCTTAGTCGGGATGACCCGACCGTCAAATGCAAACACGACCGACTTTGTAAAAAAATATGTCAGCTATGGTGCGGGTCCTCGCGCGTCGCAATATCTGGTGCTTGGTGCGAAAGTTCGGGCATTGATCAATGGTCGCTACACCCCATCGCAAGAAGATGTTCGGGCGCTCGCTGTGCCGGTGCTGCGTCATCGTGTGGTAATGAATTTTAATGCCGAAGCCGAAGGACTGAGTGCGGTTCAGCTCATTGAGCGTCTTGCAAAGGAAGCATAATCTTGAAGTTCGGACGAATAGTATTTGTTTGTTCACTGCTTGTCATGCTGATAAGTACCGTATCCGCACAAAGAAAATACTGGATAGAGTTCAAAGACAAAAACATCGAAGCAAAAGATTTTAGACAAGGCAATCCCCTTTTTGATCAAACACTCCGCGAATTTTCAAGCGCGTCGCTCAAACGCCGCGCGTTGCAATTTCATACTAATGATGTTTCAAGATTACTGACAATCGAAGATGCTCCGATACGCCAAGAATATATTTCGATGCTTGGGGTCTTCGGAGTCTATGGGCATACACAATCACGATGGCTCAATGGGGTGTGTGCAACACTGACGCAAGATCAATTCGATCACATCCGATTGTTGCCGTTTATCAAGTCTATCTATCCTGTCGGTGTCGGAGTGTTGTTAGAAAAGCAAGAACAAGTTTCGATGCACCTCGATCAACCACTCATCATAAGCACTCCGACGGTTTATGATTGCACGTATGATTCAATCATCTCTCATTATGGTTTGACCCAAAACCAGCTCGTCCGACTCAATGTACCACCGCTTCATGCCATGGGCTTTGATGGCAGTGGTGTTACACTTGGTGTGCTTGATGTTGGTTTTCGTTGGCGTGCAATGCGTGCGACGAAGATGCACCATGTCATCGCTGAGTATGATTTTGTCTATGGTGATTCGCTCACCGCAAATGATTCGCTTGACGCACCAAACGGCGACGGTCATGGCTCCGCGATCTTGAGTACACTAACGGCGTTCTTGCCCGATACTCTTGTCGGACCTGCATATCGCCCTGATCTGTTGCTCGCAAAAACCGAAGACACCCGAAGCGAAACGCCACGCGAAGAAGGTAACTATGCCGCTGCGCTTGAATGGATGGAAAAACTTGGTGTTGATATTACTACATCTTCGCTGGGGTATCGCGGCTTTGATAGTGGCTTCGTCGATTATCAAAATAAAGATCTTGACGGAAGAACAGCCATCAGTACTCGTGCCGTCGTACGCGCACAACGTCTCGGCGTTCTTGTTTGTACTGCCTCCGGTAATGGTGGGCAGAGCGACCCGCCATCACTCAATGCACCCTCTGATGCCGATAGCATTCTCTCGGTCGGTGCGCTTGATGTCAACGATTCTATTGCGGGCTTTTCTTCGAATGGTCCAACTGTTGATGGCAGGATTAAACCCGACATTTCTGCACCCGGTGTTGCTATCGCAACAATGAGTCCGGGCAACGATATTATTTATGATAACGGTACATCGCTTGCAACGCCGTTAGTGGCGGGGGCTTGTGCGTTGATCAAGCAAGCGCATCCCGAAGCGTCGGCGCAACAAATTCGCAAAGCAGTAATCACCACAGGCATTGCCTATCCCGACCCTGTGCCAAATAATGTATATGGATACGGAAGGATTGATGCGTATGCCGCCGCATTAACACTCGGCACGATCATCGCAAAGCAGCATCTGTGGAAAACTGATAGTCTCTATTCGGTCTGTGTACCGATTGCAGCAAACAATCACATCAAAGAAGCAAAAATCATCTACGCAAAAAATGTCGGCGGAAATTTTGTTGAGAGTTTTCCACTATCACTCGTTACAGATTCTCTGATCTACTCCGGTCGTTTTCCTGCATTACCAAAAGGGACACACGTTCGTTATTATATCGCCGTAACCGACGGTGCCGATACGATCACACGGTCGCCTCGCAACGCGCCTGATTCGGTGTTCGAATTTTATATCGGCGATACAATGCCAAGCCCGCCTTTGAATGTATCGACAAGACAACCGCTCGCAAGTCTATCATTTTCTCCGAACCCCACCGGTGGTATCGGGACGTTGCACACATCAACCGAGGAGCCGATCCATTGTACACTTACTGACAATCTTGGGCGAATCGTGTTCGAGTTTTCGGCGCTATCCGGCAATCGGCAACTGCGACTTGATCTGACCAGCCTTCCGAACGGAGTCTATCAGCTTCGTGCGAACGGAGTCAATGGGGCGAACGAACACATTTCAATTGTCATAGCAAAATAAGCATCGCAACAGTAGCCAATGACATTTCTCAATCCGTTTGCACTCTTCGCGCTGATCGCCGCTTCGTTTCCGGTGCTGTTCCATTTATTTGCCCAACGCAAATCGCGACGTATTGAGTTTAGCTCGCTGAGATTTTTGCATCTGCTCGAAAAAAGCTCGATGCGAAAAATTAAACTCCGTCAGATATTATTACTCATTCTTCGCACACTTCTTATAGCTTCATTAGTATTTGCGTTCTCGCGTCCGGCACTTCGCGGCTCGCTTGGCGGTTTTTTTGGTTCGTCACATGCCAACACCACAGCCATTATCCTCTTTGATAATTCTGCATCGATGGCTCGGCGTGACGGAAGCGGAAGTGTATTCAAGCAAGCACAAGATGCGGCACTGACAGTAGCGACAGCACTTGAAGACGGAGATGAATTGATACTGATTCCTATTGCTTCGCTCGAACGCGGCAAACAATACCAACGCCTCCATGACCCGCAAGAAATCAGAAAAGCTATTACCGATCTCTCGCTCTCCGATGCCGAAGCCCATCTCGGCGACGGCTTGCGTATCGCCAGTGCGGAAATTTCTCGATCGGCAAATGTTAACCGCGAACTGTATTTGATCAGTGATAATCAAGCGCGGAACATTACCAATATCAGCTCGGACTCGTCATTAACACTTTTTGATCAGAGCACGAATTTCTTTTCGCTGACGACTGCAACGACTACCACCACGATAAGAAATCTCTCAATCGACTCACTCACCCCCGTCACCACAGTGTTTGAAGGCGGAAGACCAATCGAGTTTACGGTTTCGATTCGCAACACGGGTGATGCAGCGATCGAAAATGCCGTCGTCTCATTATTTTATAATGACGAGCGTGTAGCCCAACGTGCGATTACCTCGCTCGGGTCGCACAACACCGATCATGTTACGATTAGTGCATTACCAAAAAACACCGGCATTGTCAATGTACGCGCTGCGCTTGAAGAAGACGCATTGCCATTTGACAATACACACTTTCTCTCGCTTGAACTTCCGGCGACAAGCCGCGTTGCGATCTTTACGAATAGTACTGCCGACGCTGATTTTTTACGACTCGCACTCGAACAAACACTCAGCGAAAATACCTCGCTTCCCTATTCGATCGAGCTTCATCGGATCGAAGAACTCCGAATGCTTCCGTCATTACGATCGCGATTAGATGCGGTGTTTGTTGAGATCGGCAATCAGTCGGTTGATGCATCGGATATGAAAGCATTGCACGAATATATTGCAAGCGGTCGTGGTGTGGCAATGATGGTGCTTGCTGGTGTTAGCCCAACGCAATTTAATTTGCAAGTAGGCTCGGTGCTGGGGTTGCCGGCGCTTGAGTCGGTCGATGGTTCGCTTGCAAAAGCTTCGACCTATTTCAGTCTTGCGACCTTCGATCTTGCGCATCCGTTCTTCAACGGAATGTTTGATAAACACTCGAACCCCAACTCACGTGGAATCGAGTCGCCTAAAATATATCAATACTATAAATTTGCTCGCGGTGGTTTACCGTTGATTACACTCTCAAGCGGCGCACCATTCTTGTCAGATATTCGTGTCGGCAAAGGTGATGTATTGCTGATGAGTGTTGCACCAAATTTTTCGACGAGCGACCTTCCGCGTAAGCCAATCTTCTTGCCTTTAATGCGCAGAAGTGCGGCATATCTTTCTTCAATTGCATCATCGGAACGCACCGATCGGGTCTATTATACGGGCGAGCCTGTTGATTACACTTTGCCACCTAATCTTGGTATTCAAGCAGGCGAACGGTTGCTTGTCAAAGGACCACATAACATTGCACAACGGATCGAAGTCAAAGGCTCGGCATCGGGGGCATTACATTTAATGCTTGAAACAACACCCTTTGCCGGGATATACAGCATTTACAAAGATGCCGACTCGCGCGAGGCACTGACAGGATTTGCGGTGAATCCAAAAAGCGATGAATCAGATCTGCAAGTTGCAACAACAGCACAACTGAATAAGACTATCGAGCAGTTAGGTGTGAAGCCTTCGGCTATTCACACACTCGATCCATCACGAAAAGATCTTGCCGAAGTCATACGTCAGACGCGCTTTGGGGTCGAGCTGTGGCAATTATTTCTTGCGATTGCATTGGTCTGTGCTATTGCCGAGATGTTAGTAGCACGCGAAGGGAAAGCAAAAGCATAACTCATATTTAATGAGCTATGACCACAATTATGTAATGAATGGGGGATGAAGCAAATACTACTTCATCCCACTTTATTTAATCATTTTTTTGTTGGTCGTGCTCTTCCTCGGCTTTCGGAAGTTTTCGTTTTTGGTCGGTTGTGGCGACATCACTTTTTTGCGGATTAAGTTTCAGCGCACAACACGGGCGCACAGCAGGCTGTAAGCCTAACCCTTGAAGCGAAAGCGACCCTGCAAAGATGACAACCGTCAGCAGTTCCTTAGTCTTCATAACTATACTGCGGCTCCCAAGTATTTTCGCCGTCTTTTAAGAGTTCGAGGAAGTGCCAGGTGCTTGAGTACATATCGCTCGGACCAAACTCGTCATAGCCGATACGACTTATCGAACCATCGTCTTCTTTATGGAATGTCGAGTAGCCCGGGGTTGCAAATTTCTTGCCGTCTTTTTCGTAGGCAAAACCCATATCCATCGAGAAGTCCATCGCTTGATCGGAAAGCATCTTGAAACGCCAGTCGCGACTCTTTGCAAATTCTTTCTGTACCTCCGGGGTGTTGGGCGAGACCACCACCAGTGCCGAACGGTTTTCGAGATGTTTGGAAATGCCATTAATCTCGTCAGCCCATAGTGTGCAATAGCGACAGCCCTTGCCCATATTATGAATGACGATCAGATCTTTTTTATCGCCGAAGAGTTCGCCAAGTGTGACCGATGCATTATTCCAATCAACAAGCGTATAGGGTTTGGTAAGCGTATGCGCATTACTTTTGATGATCTCAACAATTCGCTGACGTTTCTCAAAAATTTCTTTTTGAAGCACTTCAAGTTCTTGGTTGCCGTAAAGCCCCGGAAATTCGTTTGCCATAATAGTATTAATTAATGAATTTCTACAAAGATACGACCAATCCTTCTTAGTGGTTATCGCAAAATTGCGAATTTAGGGTAGTGTTTTTCGTGCATCGCGATACTGTGATGGCGAAACGCCAAATTCGCGCCGAAACGAATCGGAAAACGCCGGAAGCGTCTCAAACCCAACGATCATTGAAATATCACCAATCATTTCGTTGGTGTCTTCAAGCATCTGCGCCGCTTTTTGCAATCGTTTGGCAATCACATATTGATACGGTGTCGTTTCGAACACACTTTTGAATAATCTCAGAAAATGATAATGCGATAGACATGCCACCCTGGCGATCTCTTCGAGATTAATCGGCTGTAAAAAATGTGCATCAATAAAATCCTTGGCTTCAGCAAGCCGATAATAGACCGAGTTTCTTGCGCTCGGGCGTTGGAGCGGTACGCGCGAAAGTTCTTGCTCGATTGTATGCTGCGCACGAATAGCACTTTCGAGAATTAATGATACTCCGGCTTCAAGCCCACTGTACTCGCTGAGGTGTTCATCGCGCAATCGGTTACCATGACGGCGGTAGCGATTGAGTTTCTGAATAAACGGATTATAGAATTCGGATTCGAAAAATGCCGATGTTGTTGTATCACTCTCAGCATCGCCAGTCACCCGATCACTGAGCAAGTGATCGAGCGCATCGGAAAGAGGAGTACTATTTTTTTTGGCATCAACCATCACTTTTTCTGCCGGCAACATCAACAACAATGGGTGAGCAGAAGATCGTGTCAGGGTTTTTACGATGAGCGTACCAATCTTCAAGCATCGCCGCGCCGGTCGCCGGCGTGGTTGCACCGCTTGCAATCATCAGGTGCATGTGCTTGGTAAAGAACTTATCAGCCCACTCGATCACCTCACTATCGGGACCACCGGCAAGACAGTGGGGAGAGTAATCAATGAGCGAGACACGATGCTCGCGAAATATTGTTGGTATTTTCGCTGCAATAAACGCATCGCCACCGCCGGTCGCCCAATGACGAATAACCATTTCTAATGCGCCATCAAAAGCGCCGCCTTTCGGGTAAAGACCAAGCCCCGAATAGAGATAATCTTGAATGGCGATCACGCCGCCGGGTTTGAGCGAGAGCAACAAATTTGCAATGAACTGCTCGGGATCACTGACAAAGCCAATAACCCATCGGACAAAAATAAGATCATAATATTCTTTTGGCAGATCCGCTGTTTCGGCAGTACCGTGATAGAATGAAATGTTCGTCCAGCGTTGCGACGCAGAATATTCTTTGAAATATTCGAGATAATAGTCAGCAGGTTCGAGCACCGCTACTTCGCCTTTAGCACCGACTCGATCGCGTAGGTCCATGGCGACAAACCCCGGACCGGCACCGACATCAAGACATTTCATCCCTTCGCTCACTTTGAGACGGTCGAAGAAGGCATCGGTGACCGATTTCCAGACACCATGCTGAAACCGGAGTCGTTCGAGCTCCTCGAGATTGATACCAAGAATGTATTCTTTTTGGGGTTGTGACATTAACTTTTTATGCGATAATTTGTTAGAATTCTGATGTGGTAACTTTTTCGTGGATGCTTTCATTCAATCGGGATATACTATGAAGCGTTTATTATTTGTGTACTGTTGTCTTTGCGGGCTCGTTTTCTCTGCATGTTCAAGTAATACGGGCACCGGAGGTGTGACGATTATTACTCCTATTGTCCCGCTTGGCGCAGGTTTTTTGTGGGTAATGGAAACCACAACTTTTGATAATAATGGCGCTCCGCTCAAGACGATCACCGATACGATTCATATCTACGATGACACTCATCTCTCGCCGAAAGGAATAACCTATTACCATTTTGATAATACTTATGTCACCGAGCGAAGCGATGGACTCTATAATACCGATCTTTCTTTTAGCGGACCGTATTTGTATCTCAAATTTCCGGCAGCAGTCAATGACGTGTTTCGCGCCGGTCAATTATCGAAAACAATAAATTTTCCGACCGCACTAAAACCGGATTCGATGGTGACGCTTACGACCGAATATCTTGTGAAGGCGGTCAATACTTCGATCAGCGTACCAGCCGGAGTGTTTTCGTGTAATGAATATGTCACCACATGGTCGGACGTCAAGTACCACTCGCCGTACGAGCTTGAGTACTATTTTTATTCGGCAAATGTCGGACCAGTACAAGTTGAGCATTATAAACGTGACGCGGCAAATATCCTGAAGCTTTCTTCCCGCTCAAGATTAGTCTCAAAGAAATTAAATTAACGATTTAATTTTTAGTACGATAGATTCATTTGTTTGTAAGATTATTTTTTAGACCCCAAACTGTTTGAGGTGGTGGTCGGTGTGCTTGTACATTAATCTTCCCCAATCAACTCGACTGAACTGCCCTGCCATCGGGTTTTCGGGAGCGAACGACGTTGAGGTTGCAGTCTTTTCTATATAGGATTTGAGATGTGCTATTTCCGCCTGAAAATCGGTCGGATTGATTCCAAGGTCAACCATATTGAATGTAGGAAGCGTAGGAGCTTTCCCTTTGGGTATCGGCATATTCAAGATCATAAATCGCAAGATTTTTTTCTTTATCATACCCCCGCTCTGGATCGGCTCTTGACCTTCACCAAGCGACATTTTATATCCCATTGCAATATGGCGTAGCGCTTGAGTTGCATTCATTTTTCCCCACTTCCGATTTGTAGTCGGCTTGAGATTGTCAATTCTTGCAAGAAGTTGTTGCTTCAGCGTTGGATCAAAAATAGTTTTTTTCATAGAGTTCATAGAGTTGGTTATTGATTTATTGTAACACCTTCTCAGGAAACAACAGTTACAAAAAAGATTTGGTCAGAGCCAACACGCGTTCTGAAAAAGATTTTGTTGCGATCACATTTTGCGGTGGAAGTGTGTGTGTTGGTGCCGCTGAAGATACCAACTGTGGGTTGATCGGGACACCGAGCTGTTTTGCTGCTTCATCGGCACTGACTTCACCGCGCCAATAATCGCTATGACGATATCCTATGTGACCGCCGGTGGGTATCTCACTGAAATCACGACGATCAGTCCATAATGGTGACGGCTCGCCCGAACGCCCAATGGCAGTCGGTAAAAATCCTTCGCCGGCAAGCATTTCACCCGGTGGAAACGCCCAATGCAATACTGTATCGGAGCGTGAATAGAGCACTTGACGTTTATTGACAGATAGTGTTGCCTCGTGAAGCTCATTCCCTTTCTTGACACGATTCTCAGGCACTGCCGCCGCCATCAATGTATAAGAAACAACACGATGCTTGCCGGTCTGAGCACGAGTACGAATATATTCGAGCAACTCGAGCGCGACCCGATTACCGAGCGAGTGTGAAATAATATGAATCAGTATAGGTGCACCTCTCGGACCAGAAAGCGTATTGAGATATTGTTCTAAACGATCCCCGACTTTCGGTGCACGACAGACCATTTGCATATAGGCAGCCGCAGAAAACATATTATCCCAATCGCCGGGCCAAAAGAATTTAAACACCGGAAATCCCGGAGCACCAAACGAAGGTGCGATGATCGGGCGTATTCCTTTCGATGCCACATCTTCGATGAATGCTTGATACTCTTCGCGTTGCGATTTGACAGGCGCATTATATCCGTGAATCAGCAACACGACTTCGCCTTTACCGTTGATCGAATCGCCGGAGTGCTCGGTCACATCGGTGAGTTCGCCGCCTGCAGGTTGCGACCGTGCCCATAATTCATTGTAATATCCGTCGGGTGTCGGCATATTGATCGCTTTTTATTTACGAAGATTTTGCAACGCGGCTACAAGATCGCGCGCCACCGGCGCCAAAAAGCCCGCCGCGATAGCCATCGGGAATGCAAGCCACCAAACCGTCGTGGACATCAAGGTGATGCCGATCAATGAAAGAATAAAGCTGACGATGATCGAAGTTTTTTGTAAGAGCTTTTGCCAACTAAAACCTGCGGCGATCTGTACGGCATCTATTGCGCGTTGTATTTGATGCGAAACCCGATTTCGCGCGTCAATAAAATCAGTCATCGGCGGTGCTTCGATTGGAACGGCATAGAGATCTGCATTAGATTGTTTTATCACATTCGAAAAATTCAGAACCATCGCAAGATCAACCGGATTGGCATTTGCCGCAAATGCTAACAACAATGATTGATGCAACGATGGATAATCAAGCGCAACTTGCGAAGCACTATTCATCTGTCCGCATAATTGCTCGATACCGAGACTATAAAATGCCGAAGCGTTTGAATCAACGGTCAGCCGCAACAAATCAGCTTCAGCAGCTTGAGGTGTCGCCTGAAATGTGGTGGGGGCGCGATCTAATTGTGTATGAAGCCACCTTCTGATCCATCGGCGTTGATAGAGTTCTCGAATAGGAAACATATCCTTAATTGTTTGGATGAGTGCCATCGAAAGCGTACCAACAGCAGTTGCAGCGGCGGCAAACGGCACTAATTCATCTGAGAGATATTTTACAATCTCGACAAGTCCACTTGAATCCATAGAATGCTCCGTTCTATTGAAGAGTATGATGGGGTTGATGTAAAAAAGCAAATTCCAATGCGTGTATCATTCCGGCAAAAGCAAACCGGATCGGATCTTCTCTATTGTAAGACAAATATACAACCTTTTTGGCAGTTATATTCTTGACATGTCAGCAAACACTGTAAGAATTTTATGATGGATCTCTAATCTCAACTTGGGGAGTCATCCCACATTACTGCCAATCCCACATTACTGCCATTCCCGCGCAGGCGGGAATCCGGACTTGGATGCCCGTCTTCACGAGCATGACAGACGAGAAATAATCTCCCGAAGATTTGAAACACAACACGTGTACAATTACCACTTTTTTAAATAAAAGAGCCAACGGAAATCGGCTCTAAAATTTTACGTGGGAAAATTCAGATGCTCCGCAGATTACAACTGGAACACGCGTGAGATATTAAAGCCAAACTGAATCTCGCCTTTTGCCCATTTATTAAATGTATCGGTCAGAAAAGCGCGCTCGTTCAAACCGGAAGCATTGGTCAGATGTAATTGGAATACGTGTCCGCCGGTTTCGATGTCAAACCCGATCGACAGTGGATCTTGATTTACTCCTTTGACAAGACCATTAAATGGATGGAAATATTCGACCATAAATGCGATACGACTCGTAATCTTAATACGACCTCCGATGCCGAGCGCAAAAATATCGTTTGGGTCGGTAGAGAGTGCTACGAGATTTCGATGTAAAAATGTCGGTGAGAGTTGCACCGAAATGGCGTCGGTTAATTTACTGCCGATCAGTGGCTGAAAGAAATAATTTAAACGAGAAGTAAAATAATTTGGAATTGTGGGATCATTAAACGGCAGTGTATTGACCACCGCACCGGCAACAAGCACCAACGAGAATGGCAACACCGTTGCACCTCGTGACTGCTGGAGCAAACGAAACTTTACAAAGCCATCAATCTCTTTTTTAGTCGAACTGCGACCAATACCGACAAGCAAATCATTGACGGGTGCATAATCAAACCCAAAGCGAACGTATGACTGATCTAAGCCGAAGAGATTATCTACCCCGCCACTGATCGGACCGAAACGATGGAGGATGCGAAAATCGAGAGAGCCTTTGCCGAGCATTTCGATCGACTGCCCGTCTATCACTCGCGTTGATTTGAATGCCGCAGTCACATACTGTGTCTCGACGACCGAATCTTTTACTTCATCAAGAAGACTGGTTTCTTGTGCCCGAAGTATATTGGTCAGTGGGCAAATTAGTAGTGCGATAATGACAATGGAGAGTCTGCTATTCATTTGTATGATTATGATTTCGGTTCAAGCCAAACGTTAACGGTGATCTTGATGCTTTTCGAAATTTTATCTTTAACGACTGATGGAATTTCAATATCGTAGTCAGCCACTAAGAGTGTAAATTCGGATATCCCGTTAATTTTGCCACCGGCAACAACGATCGAGCCTTTAGCGGTGACATCTTTTGTGATGCCGTGTATCGTCATTTTTCCGGCAATCGTAACAGGATACGAGCCATCGGTTGTAAAGTTGACAGAGGAGACATTGGTAATCTTCCCTTTGAAGGCGCCTTTTGGGTAGGTATCGCTTTCGACGTAGTTTTCGTTGAAGTGCTCTTGCATTAATGCCTTCTCAAACTCGAAGGCTTTCATCAGTACCGCAAACTCCATCGCGCCGGTGCCGGCATCAATGACACAAACGGCTTTTTTATTGACCGCTTTAATATCTTCGAGGGGTGCTTTTGAGAAGAACGTCACGTTACCGTTCTTCGTAAAATATTTCTGCGCAAATGTGAGCGAGGAGCTCATCATTACTATTACTACTATTGCAAGTACCTTTTTCATAAATATCATTATGCTATTGTAAAAAATTATTGAACGGAGCAACGCACCAACACCACATCGGAGAGCATACCGGTGCATGATCCATTCATCGTTACGCTGTCGCCTTGATGGAGTTTCGTTGCTTCGTCATTGTGACGGGCATCAAGTGCACAACTGACACCACCCATCTCCGAGCCTGCATCAAGAAGCACACTGACCGAGCCTGTTGCGTCTTTGTCAATCTTCGAGATCTTACCACCAACGGCAATCACTTTATTGAGGTATTTCTTATCAGAGGCTTTTTCATCGGCTGAATACTCATTATAGAGATTCACAGCGCTCATGGCTACATCAGCCTTTACACCGGAAAGATCTTTGTTGGGGCGGTTGTATTGGTAATATATATAGATGGCTCCGATATAGATGGCTCCGATGATGCCCACCACCACAATAGCGATCCAAATTTTCTTGTTTTTCATTGGGGTCTTTAGTTAATTATTTTTCGCACCGGCGGCTACCCATAAACGGATATAGGTAATCTGACACTTTGAGAGCATACTTCCGTCTCTCGGCATCGCAGAAAATCCTGATGAATGGCTCACGGCACCATAGAGTTTGCCGCTTAGGGCAAGTGTTTGCAAATTGCTATAGCCTTCGGTTTTTATATTGCCAAGAGACCCATTTACACTATGGCAAACATTACATCGATCAATGATAATGGGATTTATTGTTTTTGAATAGGTCACATTGGTCGTATCACAAATTCCGTTATCGGCATTGGGATAGAGATTCTGTGACACATCATAATAACAACCCGAAACCAACCACATGCCTGCGGCGATCATTACACACAATAGTATTTTTAGCATCAGTTCAACTTCTCAAATGCACATCAATAATCTTCGTCATTAAACAACATCATTCTTACTACTAATGACACTTTTTTTAGACGAAATGTTACTTGGCAATTATTTAATCAGGAGAAGGAAAAAAAACCGTAGATTTATTCAACCAAAAAAAAATAATTTTCCTCATTCTTACTATCAATTGTCCAAGGAACTATGTCATTTCTCTCTTCCAAAAAAACGAAAGGTTTGTATCCCAAGTCTTCTAATAAAGAAAATAATTCAGATGCTTTGCTAGTAGCAATTCTTGGATCGGCAGATACCTCTATATAAATCGCTGGTCTAAACAATTTGATGGTCTCCACTGCACCTAAGATAGCTGATAATTCATGTCCCTCAACATCACATTTGATAAACGAAATACTCTGTATCAAATTATCTTTTACAAATTGATCTATAGTCTTCAGTTCTACATCCACCGCTTCAGAATATGACATCTCCCCATCTTCTAAAGTGGCTGAATAATAATTTAAAGCGTTCCCTTCATAAGTCTCTCCTGTAATAG
>JANYDV010000003.1 GCA_025363505.1 Bacteroidota bacterium | reverse complement strand
TATTCAATTTGGATTCGTTTTCATGGTGGTCGTGGTCTTGCCACCGCCGCAGCGATTACGGCTGTTTGCACACCTGTACTGCTTCCGGCGTGGGTATTATTTTATTTTTTATGTTCGATCATCAGAAAGAATGTTCATTTCCAAGCGATGATCGCAACCTTTAGTGTGCTCATACTCGAATTAGTTCTTTATGAAGATACAATGACAGGAATCTATTCGATCCTACATTGGAATATAGATGAACTTCAAATACTTCATTACGCAATTATTCTTATTCTCGGTATTATTGTATCTCGTCATTTGCAACCTGTGAGCGAATACTTAAGCACTTCCCCTCTATGAGCAACAGAACACACAAATATGATTTTATTCCGCAATTAGAGAATCCCGCGAACGTACACCACATAGAATTATCGATGGTGCCAAAGAATTCGCTGGTACTTGATGTCGGCTGTCATACGGGTATTTTTGCAGAAGCCTTAAAGCTGAGAAATAATGCAACCGTGATCGGAATCGATACTGACGATAGCGCTCTCGAAATAGCTTTACCGCGAATGCATGCTGTCATCAATATGAATATAGAGGTCTCCGGTTGGGATGAAGAATTACGCTCGAAGGGATATACAGATTTTGATGCTATTATTTTTGGTGATGTGCTCGAACATACTCGCAACCCGGAGTTGATCCTCAATATCGCTCAAAAGCTCTTGAAACAAGATGGACGTATCATCGTTAGTATTCCTAACGTTGCTCATTGGCGCGTACGATTCGGCTTGCTTTTCGGAAATTTTCAGTATGCCGATTTTGGGATACTCGATCGGACACATTTACGTTTTTTTACCTCAAAATCTGGGAAGCAAATGTTGGAAGAGTGTGGCTATAAGGTCATTGCAGAAGATTTTTCCGGATACAGTTTACCACATTGGTTGATTCGGAGATTTCACGGCTTGCTTGCCGTCCAATTAGTATATGCCGCATCGCCAATGGCAACAATAGATTAACTATTCCAAACGAGATGCTATGATATTTTTAGTTGAACTTCTCAGCCTTATTTCTCTTCTGGTTCCTACTCCGGGGCAACCAAAAATTGTAGTACCGTCCCGTTCCGGCGACTCCTTTTACACGAATGCTTCCGCGGCGAACGAAACACGTGACTCGCTCAATAACGAGATCAGTAATGCTCGTAAGAATGCCATCACTCGTGCTGTTTCAAAAGCGAGTCCTGCTGTGGTTGGTATTAATGTAACAGAAATTCGTGAACAACGATACTATGACCCGTTCGAACAGATGTATCAAAATGATCCGTTCTTTCGACAATTCTTTGGTAACCGCGGTGGAGCGGGTGGGTATGTTCAGCGCTATCAAGTAAAAGAACTTGGTTCAGGTTTTATTATTTCTCCTGATGGTTACATCTTGACTAACGATCACGTTGCGGGCAATGCATCAAAGATAATTATTACGACAACATCGGGAAAACAATACGATGCAAAGATTGTTAATACTGATCCCGTGAACGATGTTTGTTTATTAAAGATTGATGCTCAAGACTTGGCGTTTTTGAAGTTCGGCAGTTCAAATGATCTTGATGTTGGCGAATGGGCTATCGCTTTGGGGAATCCATTCGGTCTCTTCGAAAAGAATAATAAACCCACAGTTACTGTCGGTGTAGTATCAAACAATGGTGTAAATCTCGGCTATGATAACGGAAAGAATTTCCGTGAAATGATACAGACTGACGCCGCGATTTCCAGTGGTAACAGCGGCGGACCGTTGCTCAACATCAATGGCGATGTGATCGGGATGAACTCTACAATTTTTTCGACAGCACAAAGCAATCAAGGGTCCGGCTCCATAGGTTTGGGCTTTGCGATACCTATCAACCGTATTAAAAAGATCGTAGATGGTTTCCATTCGGGAAAATCTGTACAGCATAATTTAGCGCTTGGCTTGTTGGGCGAAACTCTTGATAATGATAAGCGCCAAGCCTATGGTATCAATGCTACCTACGGTGTACTGATTATGAGTATCACTCGTAGTTCAGCTGCCGACCAAGCCGGCATTCAAGCAGGTGATGTCGTCACAGCTGTCAATGGTGAAAGGGTGAGATCCGATGAAGAGATGCAAAGTATTATTGCCGATCATAAAGTGGGCGATGTCCTTGCTTTTGATATTATGCGTGGCGAAAATAGCGGCACCATAAGACTCAAATTACCGCCGCCTTCAAAATAAATTATTTCACTGCATAGATTCTCATGCCACTCGATATAAAATGATTTACCAACCTGACACCCGAAAAGAGTACTCGCTCAATCGGTTTTTTGGGCGTTGGAGATTCCGGGGAAATAATCCCCTTATCACGTAACATCTCCATCAACTTGTCTCCTTGGTTGGTAACATTAATATCGGCAAAGCCAACCTTTCGCAAATACTCCGTCATTGTCTTATTAGAAAAAATATTCAAATGTCCTTCGGGCATAAAATAGAACCAGTCGGAGCCGCGGAGTTTGCGTTCGGGACAATCATAATTACCCGTTGCCATAAATAACACTCCGCCCGGCTTGAGCCATTTATGTACAGTTTTTAGGGACTCCATTGGATGAGGTAGATGCTCGATCACTTCACGCATAACAATCACGTCAAACGAGCCATCAGGATAATTCGCATCTTCAATAGATTTAGTCTCAACAGGTATGCCCATTTTTCGAACAAAATCTGCTGCGTATTCCGATAGTTCAAGCCCTTGACAATTAAAATGATGTTTGTTTGCTTTATCAAGAAACACACCGGTTCCGCAACCGATCTCAAGAAGCTTAGGAGAAGTATTCCCGGGTTGAGATTTTGAAAGCATATTCTTGATCCAATCACAATCCCAGTCTTCGAGTGAAAAAGTATCTTTCGAATTATGTACTTTCACGTCTTTGACGTAGTCAATACTCTTGTCAAAACCATGTCCTTGAAAATAATCCGCATCATACAATGCCGCGATCTTTTCTTGCTTGAGTCTGGGATTTGTATATACCAGCCCACACCTATTACATTGCACCATCCAAAAACCGCGCTTTTCGTACCGTTTGGTATAATCATCGGCACCGCAAAGATCGCAATGAACAGTTTCAAAATCTTCTTTAGGAAATTCCATTATTCTAAGATAATTGGTAGTGAATCGTCGGCTCCCGAAACAATCAGCACACATTCGCCCTTGACATCATTCGGAAATTTCTTTTCTAATTCTTGAAATACTTCTTGCACGGTCCCACGGTAGGTATGTTCGTGCAGTTTTGTAATTTCACGGCACAAGG
>JANYDV010000002.1 GCA_025363505.1 Bacteroidota bacterium | reverse complement strand
GGCGAAACCGGCGCGGGAAAATCTATTTTGCTCGGCGCACTTGGGCTGCTTCTTGGTGAACGCGCATCTTCCGATCTTATCAGAACCGGCGCTGAGAAAGCAATTGTCGAAGCAGAATTTGATCTACAAAATTATCCTCGCATTTCTAAATTTCTCTCTGCCGAAGGATTCGATAATGACTCAAGCTCTGTAATCATTCGTCGAGAAATCAGCCGCAAAGGAACCTCGCGAGCATTCATTAATGACACGCCGGCTTCGTTACAGCAATTAAAACAAACCGGTGAACTGCTTGTTGATCTTCACGGACAGCATGAACATCAATCGCTTCTTCATAGCGAGCGGCACATAGATTTTCTCGATGAATATGCAAATGTCAGCGCACTTCAGCAAACCTATTCCCAACTTTATGAGCAGTTCTCGCACAGCCGCAGAGCTTATGAGGATCTAAAAAAACACCGCGAGACGGCAGAAAAAGAACGAAATTTTCTGGAGTTCCAACGTACGGAGATCGAAGCAGTCGCTCCCCTTCGTGGCGAAGACGAGGAAATACAGCGAAAGCTATTAGTGCTTGAACATTCCGAAGAACTGCAACTCGCCTCAAGCGAACTCCATACGATTCTTTATGATGATGAAGATTCTATCTTTGAAAAGCTCTCGTCATCAAAGTTATTACTCGAACAACTTACCAGATTTGATTCTACCTTCGACGACCAACTCAAAGAATTAGCAGCCTCGCTCGAAAGCATCCGCGAGCTTGCACATTCGGTGAGCCGATATGCCGATCATCTTGAGTCCGACCCTGCGAAGCTCCAACAACTCCGTAGTCGTGACCTCGAACTCACTCGACTCAAGAAAAAATATGGACCGTCATTAGAGGAAGTTATTGCTTTACAGGAACGAGTGATTCATTTGCTCGGCGATGGCGGAAGTATTGACGAACAAATAATTCAAGCCGAGCAAACGCTTTTGGCATTACAAAAGAAGTCATCGAAAGCGGCGTTTGCATTAAGTGATGCTCGAATCAAAGCGGCGAAAAAATTTGAAAAGCACATTACCGCTGAACTGCAAACACTTGGTATTGAGCACGGTGTGTTTGCCGTGAATATCACACAAAAACAGCTCAAGAATAACGATCTATTTTCATCGGCAGTAGTGCAGGATACTTTGGTGTTTGAAGCGAATAATAATGGTTGCGACCACGTAGAATTTTATATCTCCACCAATAAAGGCGAACAGCCTAAGCCGATGGCAAAAGTAGCATCAGGCGGCGAAGTCTCTCGTTGTATGCTTGCAATTAAAACTGTGCTTTCGGCTTCAGAACAAATTCCCGTGTTGATCTTTGATGAAATTGACACCGGTATCTCGGGGCGAGTCGCGCAACGAGTTGGCACTGCAATGAAGCGCCTGGCAAAGAAACATCAGCTTATTGCAATAACTCATTTGGGCCAGATTGCCTCTTTTGGCGATCATCACTACATTGTAGAAAAAAATACCTCGGGGGCGAACACCACATCCCGACTCCGTTTGCTTAGCGCAAAAGAACACGAAGCCGAGATCGCCCGATTGCTTTCCGGCGAGACGATTACCGGAGAATCGCTCAAAGCTGCACGCTCACTCCTTCACGAAGCAGAGTCACTTGCAGCCTAACGCCCAATATCAGCACGCCCTGGACGAACTCTTCAAACTCGAATTCACGGGTATGAAGCTTGGTCTCGATAATATCCGTTCTTTACTTGAAGGACTCGGTAACCCTCAGAATGCTTATAAGTGTATTCACGTCGCAGGCACCAACGGTAAAGGAAGTGTCTCGGCGATGCTTGCCGCCGCCTTACAAGCAAATGGGTATAAAGTTGGGCTCTATACTTCCCCACATCTCGTCGACTTCCGGGAGCGGATAAAAGTAAACGGAGTGATGATCTCACGAGATGATGTTCAGCATTTTCTTGCCAAGATATGGAATACAGTCGAAGAACTCAATGCTACTTTTTTCGAAGTGACCACAGCACTGGCATTTGATCATTTCAAACATGAACACGTTGATATAGCTATTATCGAAACAGGTCTCGGCGGAAGGCTCGATGCGACGAATGTTTTAGAACACCCGATCGCCACTGTTGTAACTTCTATTAGCCTTGAGCATACACAATTTCTCGGCGACACTCTTGAACTCATTGCTTATGAAAAAGCAGGAATACTCAAACACCGCTCCCCTGCTATTGTGTCGGTCGAGGAATCACTTCATCATGTATTTATTGACAGGGCTCGCGCCGTCGGCACAACTATTTTATTTACAAAAGATTTTTCTCTCCCCGAAGAATATGCTCGCTTAGAGACACCGTTTATCGGCGAGCATCAGCGGACAAATCTCCGAACAGTGCTTGCCACACTACAATCACTTCATCTTCCGCTTCGCCCAAACGATAATATCGAAGGCATCCACTTTACTCCAATTCTCACAGGACTCAGAGCCCGTCTTGAAGAATATCCTGACTCTCGATTTATCGCAAAGGGTGCACATTTGTTGCTTGATGTTGCTCATAACCCCGAAGCATTTAAAATGTTGGCAGATCATTTTGACTCAGTGGGTTTGCACCCCAGAGTAATTATTGGCTTGGCAAGTGATAAAGATCGTATGAAGATTTTTGCCGAAGTACAACGATTTGCCTCGCAGGTCATTTGTGTTCAAGCACTGAACCAACGAGCAGTTGATAGCGTGGTATTAACATCTGAGGCGCTCCACTTTGGCATAAAAGCCATTGATGGAATGAGCGTTAACAATGGTATTATGATGGCTCTGGCACAAGTAAAACAGGGCGAACACGTCGTTCTTTGCGGCTCGCACTATGTCGTAGGTGAGTATTTGGCAGACCGAAAGACCGTCTGAGATCAGATCAAAAAAAGCCGCGAATTATCTGTTTTTCGTAACACTGCCCAAAAAATACGTATATTTGTGTAGCCAAGATAAAGAATCGTCCCAAAGAAACCCAGTTTTTTGTTCTGTATTCCCAGTATTTTTTGACCGAGAATTCCCAATGGGTTTTTAATAGGTATCGTTTTAAAAGGTATCATAAATATTTCGTTTCTTCATGGCATTTCCGCTCTAAGCGGCAGTTATTTTTCCAACCACAGTTATTTTGAATCACATTGTTTCCTATGCTAAACGCAGTTGAATTAAAAACAAAAAAGATCGTCGAACTCAACGATATCGCCAAAAAGCTCGGCATCGAGAGCGCACAAGATCTTCGCAAACAAGACTTAATCTTTAAGATCCTTGAAGCTGATGCAAACGCCAATCAGAAAAAATTACCGCTCAATGGAAAGCCCGGCACTGAAGAAGAATCAGGCTCGCAAGCATCCGGAGTTCTTGAACTTCTTCCCGATGGATACGGCTTCTTGAGATCACCGGCATATAACTATCTGCCTTCTCCCGATGACATTTATGTCTCGCCATCACAAGTAAAAAAATTCCAACTTCGCACCGGCGATACCGTCGAAGGTTCGGTGCGACCACCGAAAGATAGCGAGCGTTTTTTTGCACTGCTCAAAGTTGATCGAGTCAATTACCAACCGGTTGACTTTACTCGTGACCGCCCCCTCTTCGATAATCTTACCCCGCTATATCCAAACAAACAGATCGTTCTCGAAACTTCACCCGGTGAGTATTCGATGCGTATTATGGATATTGTCAGCCCGATCGGTAAAGGTCAGCGTGGTTTGATCGTCGCTCAACCGAAATCAGGTAAAACCGTGATCTTGCAAAAAATTGCAAACTCGATTGCACGAAATCATCCGGAAGTAAAATTGATTGTTCTTTTGATCGACGAACGTCCGGAAGAAGTGACAGATATGGAGCGCTCGGTTCGAGCCGAGGTTGTTGCATCAACCTTCGACGAACCACCGGAACGTCACGTTCAGGTTGCAGAAATGGTAATCGAAAAAGCAAAGCGTCTGGTCGAAGCAAAACAGGATGTCGTTATTTTGTTAGATTCTATCACTCGACTGGCTCGTGCACATAATACTGTCACTCCACACTCCGGCAAAATTCTTTCGGGTGGTGTTGATGCGAATGCACTCCATAAGCCAAAGCGTTTCTTTGGTGCGGCTCGTAATATCGAAGAAGGCGGCTCGCTGACAATTATTGCGACAGCGTTGATTGATACCGGTTCGAGAATGGACGAAGTTATTTTTGAAGAATTTAAAGGTACCGGCAATATGGAAATTGTGCTCGATCGCAAACTGAGTGATCGCCGCCTCTTCCCTGCTATCAATGTGAACACTTCGGGCACCCGTAAAGAAGATCTCTTGCTCAGTGCCGATGAACTCAATCGTGTCTATATCTTACGCAAACTCCTCGCCGACCATAGCCCGGTCGATGCAATGGAGTTCTTGCTCGAAAAAATGCGTGGCACCAAAAGCAACAAAGAATTCTTGCGCTCGATGTCAAGCTAAACGATATTCTCTAATAAATATATCAATCCCCTCCGTAGTGAGGGGATTTTTTTTATCCGAATAAACAACAAAGACTTTTTCACGGAAGAACGTGTTCTAAGACACAATGGCTCAAGAAGAAGAATTATTAGGAAAAGCATACGATGCGCGGTTAATGAAGCGCTTGATACGATACCTGCAACCTTATCGGTGGCAGGTAGTTGGTGCGATTGCTGTTACGATTATTATTTCAATGCTCGGACCGCTGCGTCCGCTCTTACTAAAAATAGCCATTGATAGTTACATTGCAAAAGGTGATTTTAATGGTCTGACCTCCGTTATCCTATTACTGGTTGCAAGTGTCATCTTTCAGGCGGCAGTACAATATATCCAGACCATTATCACACAATGGATTGGTCAAAAAACAATTTACAATCTGCGCCAAGAAATTTTCGACAAGCTGCATTTGCTGTCACTTCGGTTCTTTGATAAAAATCCGGTAGGAAGACTCGTAACCCGCTTAACAAGCGACGTCGAGGTGCTTAACGAGCTCTTTAGCTCCGGCATTGTGATGATCTTTGCCGATGTCTTTGTGATCCTTTGGATATTTTTGTTTATGTTTTTCATTAACTGGAAGCTATCACTTGTGGTGCTGGCGGTGTTTCCATTGTTATTGATTGCCACTGTGATTTTTCGCAAAAAAGCACGTGAAACCTATCGCGATGTACGATTACTTATTGCAAAAATTAATTCTTATTTGAATGAGCATGTCTCCGGCGTTATTACTGTTCAACTTTTTGGTCGAGAGAAAAAGACATTGACTGATTTCGAGAGCGTGAATCGGTCACATGCCGATGCCAACATTCGCTCGGTATTTTATTACGCAGTATTTTTTCCCACAATCGAATTTCTCTCTGCCGTCTCGTTTGCGCTTATTATCTGGTATGGTGGCTCGACGATTATGGGTACGAAAACCAATCCGTTAGAAGATGTGCTGACACTGGGCACGCTTATTGCATTTATCCAATACACAGAAATGTTTTTTCGTCCGCTTCGCGATCTTGCTGATAAATATAATATTTTACAAAATGCGATGGCATCAAGCGAACGAGTCTTTAAGTTGCTCGATGACGACACGATCGTCTCTCAACCTCAAGACATCGTACATCTGGAGAGTGTAAAGGGCGAGATCGAATTTAAAAACGTGTGGTTTGCTTATAATGATGAAGATTACATACTCAAAGATATTTCATTCCATGTCAAGCCCGGCGAAACCGTAGCGTTTGTTGGGGCGACCGGTGCCGGAAAATCTTCGATCACCAATCTGATTACTCGTTTTTACGAATTTCAAAAAGGTGAAATCCTCATTGACGGCAGAGATATTCGTACACTAAACGGACAAGATCTCCGCAAACACGTTGCGATTGTATTGCAGGATGTTTTCTTATTTAGTGCTGATGTTCTGACAAACATTACACTCGGCGACTCCGATATTAGCCCCGAACGAGCTATTGCTGCGGCAAAGACAACCGGCGCCGACCATTTTATCAATCGTCTGCCCAACGGCTATCAAACACAAGTCAAAGAGCGTGGGGCAATTTTATCTGTTGGCGAGAAGCAATTGCTATCCTTCTCACGCGCACTTGCCTACAACCCAAGTATCCTTATTCTCGATGAAGCAACATCAAGTATCGATACCGATTCTGAAATCTTAATTCAACGTGCGATAGATAAACTGCTTGAAGGAAGAACATCAATCGTGATCGCCCACCGACTTTCGACCATTCAAAAAGCAAACAACATTATCGTTATGCACAAAGGTGAGATCCGCGAGATGGGCACACACAGCGAACTTCTTGCCCTCGGCGGAATTTACCGCACCCTCTACGAATTGCAATATAAAGAGCAAGAAATCATTGCCGAATAACAAAGTGACCGGCAATCGAACCCTCAATCTTTGGG
>JANYDV010000330.1 GCA_025363505.1 Bacteroidota bacterium | reverse complement strand
TGATGGGCGCATCATTTGTGCTGACACGTGATGGCGGCGCAAGCTACTCGACCTATGCCACGACGCTCAACCCGTACCAAATTCGTTATGCCGCCGATGGCTCGCTTCGCTTATACTCCCGCACCAACGCCAATGTGCAAGCCGCTTCGAGCAATGACTCCGGCAAAACCTGGACGGCTTCGACTACCATTATTTTTCGCGATTGCTATAGCTTCCTGACCGATCAGACCGACCCAAACGTGATGTGCATCATCAACGAAGATTTCTTTGTCAATCAGCACAACATTTCGATGGTCTTTCATACCACCGATAACGGCACCAGTTGGGACACGACGCTCAAAGTCGGCTTGCCATATCTCAGCGGCAGTTCTGATGTCGGATGCTATGATTATTTTGTCAACACTGTTGCCAACGGTGTGCTCAGGTCAAATGATAAAGGGAAAACATGGAATCCGATTGGCGGTCCCAGCACCATCGCCGACCGCGATAACATTGCCGCCGTGGATGACTCACTCATCTATGTCGTTGATGCAACCGGCAAAGTATGGGCAACCGCACCGCAGTCGCATACGGGGCGACTCAGTATAAGAAATAATTTATTTTTCGGCAACAAATCATTTTCTTCTTGCGATACTGCTGCGGTAGGATATATTATTATCAGCGGCAATGGCTGTTCGACCCCCTCTCCGAAATCGGTCAAGATTATCGGCGCCGATTCATCAAGTTATACATTACTCGATACCATCAAACTGCCCGTGAGCTTTCCCGATACGATTCGGGTACGCTTCACCCCCAACCATCCCGGTAAAATGAATGCGTCGTTGCAACTGACCGGCACCAATAACTCCGTTCAGCTTTTTGATCTCGCAACAACAGTCAGTACCCTTAGCATTGCAGTCTCACCGACATGGTTAATGGACCGCGACACCATCAGCTATTGCTCGTTGCTCACGAGCATACTAAAGCTCCGCACACCGTGCCCGCAAGCAATAGCGAGTGTTACAATTTCCGGAATAGACTCTGCCGCTTTCTCACTCGTGAGTCCCGTAAATCCCGTCTTACCTCGCGACTCGAATATTGTGGTGAATGTCATTCCATTACATCCGGGTTTCCTCAATGCTGTCCTGACGATTCGCACCAGTACCAATATTACGCAGAATTGGTTGTTGCGTCCATTTGTCAAAACCGAAAAACTTGCGCTGACTTATAACACAAAAATCTCGACGCAACCCGACTCGATCTACGAATGTCAAAAAGTTCGTGATACGATTCTGATCAAAGCCCCCTGTGTCTTACCAACGATCAATATTTCGCTCAGCGATTCTACTGCGTTTAAACTCAGCACCAGATCAATCACACTGCCGAATGATTCGTTGGTCATCATCGAGTATGATGGTGCAAAAAACAGTCTCAATAAAGGGACGACCGTGCTCCTGTCTTCAAACTGGAGTGATACCGCAAGAATACCGATCAAACATCACACCAAAAAATCGCCGGTGTTGCTCGAGCGCATCCCGCGCATTGCCAATGATTCGTTTTCGATCTGTAATCCGATCATTGACTCATTTGTTTTTCGCTCGCCGTGCCCACATCGCATCACCTCGATTCGTTTCGAAGGACCTGATGCGTCGCAATTTAGTATTAACTCTCCGCTAACGCTGAATCTGCCAACCGATTCGCTTGTCGCAATAAAACTCATCCCGAAACGCTCGGGTCTTTTCGATGCAACGTTAGTATTCGAAAGCGAAGACGGCACCAGCTGGCGTTTTGCGATTAATCCACGTATCGTGCCGTCGCTGTTTTCATTTTCGGCTACGCCATTATTTATTGGTGATTCTATCGGTGCGTGTTCTGGCGGATTTGATACTCTGAAGATCAGAACCGTATGTCCGGCGCAAGTTTCTTTGATGTACATCACCGGTCCGAATGCGTCATCGTTTATCTTGCGCACCAATGCACCACTGACGTTGCCGCGTGATTCGGTAGTAGTGGTGCAGTGTCTCAGTGGCTCATCGGGCTTATAAGTTGCTTCATTGCATATCGAACTTTCCGACGGCAGGTTCTGGAATATCCCGATCTCGGCTAATATTATTACTGCGCCGCTCGCTATTGCGCCCAACACATTATTTAATAATGATACGGTGGCAAGCTGTTCGTTTATGTTGGACTC
>JANYDV010000318.1 GCA_025363505.1 Bacteroidota bacterium | reverse complement strand
TCATTCGGCATTGCCGCAGTGCTCGGAGTCAGCGGAATGTTTCTCGGACTGTTTTTGGCTCTGGCGGGCGATCTGCGTGCCCTTACTCCTGATAGGCTTCGTGTTACGTCCGAAACACTGGCTGTGTCGATACTGGGTTTGATTGGCGCAATCTTTATTATTTTCAAGTATGCACCGGGCTGGCCCTGGATGAAAAAATTTATTCATCAATCAGTATCAAGTAACAAAACAGCAATCTCGGAAGATAATAAAACATTTGTCGGCAAGATGGGTGTAGCGATCACTCCGCTTCGTCCGGCAGGCACAGCACTTATCGATGGCGCAAGGGTTGATGTTGTCACCAATGGCGAGTTTGTGCTTCCCGGCACGAACATCGAAGTCACACAGACTGCCGCCAGTAAGATTATTGTTCGCGCCGTCTAACGATGTCATCAAAAACATTTTCTCTCGGTTCGCTTGCTCGCACACTTGCACTGAGCATTGGTGCTGTGGTGATGGTCTTTCCATTATTATGGATGCTGTTGCTTTCTATTTCAGATAATCCGGCAAGCACCACGACCATTAGTGAACTGACATCGAAAGGATTTTCACTCGCAAATTATTCGGAGATTATCACGAGCGACCACTACGGTCTGTATTTTTTTAATTCATTGCTTGTTGCGATTCTCGTGGCGGTCGGGAATTGTATTTTTTGTACGTATGTGGCGTATGCGTTTGCACGATTGGATTTCCGATTCAAAAATATTATTTTTACGAGTGTCCTGCTGGTAATGATGCTTCCGGCGTATGTAGTAATGATACCACTCTTTCGGGAGATCGTCGTTTTTGGTTGGATCAATACCTATTTCGCGTTAGTGATGCCGTTTATGGTGACACCGCTTGGAGTGTTTTTACTGCGTCAATACATCAGCGAGTTACCGAAAGAGCTCGAAGAAGCCGCATTGCTTGATGGTGCATCACTGATGCGCATTATTCATAAGATTATTTTTCCACTCGCGAAACCTGCGCTGATCGTTCTATTCCTGTATCAATTTTTAAATACTTGGAATGCGTTTCTTTTTCCCTTTTTATTTACTAATACTTCATCACTGAGAACATTGCCAGTTGCCTTGACTTTTTTTCAGGGAAAGCAATCGGTTGATCTGGGACATTTAATGGCAGGCGCAGGACTGAGCGCATTACCCGTTCTAATATTATTCGCCGTCTTTCAACGAAAGATCATTGCAGGATTAACTGCAGGCGCGGTTAAAGGATAACACGTGTGATCTCTGAAATGGAAGACGTTTTAGAAGAAAAAATGTTGGAGGTGCAATGAGACCTGAAATTCAAAGATTATATTCAAAAGTCTTATATTCTCCCTCGAATCCATTTCTGAAAATGTGGAGGTATTTGCAACCGGATAAATTTGAGTGGTTAATCAAAAATAGTGCTCTATATCTTACAAAAGCATCAAGATTCATAGATCCACTGGAAGGGGTAATACCAGAATTATCATTGCAATATATAAAGGAGTTTGAAGAAAGCATTAATATGACTCATGATCGTGCAAAATGGATTGAGATCATGCAGGATTTCAGAGGTTCAACTTATGTGAATTGTTGGCATATGAATGAGGATGAAACGGTTAGCATGTGGAAAGAATATTGTCCTCTGCGAAAGGATAGTGAAGCTAAAAATATTTTTAAAGGAGTTGTGGTAGAAACGACATATCAACAGCTTGATAATGCTTCCGATGAACCACCAGAAAAATATTTTTTTACTATGGTAAAGTACATTAAAGATATAGTAAACAAATACATTACACAGGGCAATTCAATACATTTATTTGCTCATAAAGATGACTCGTTCGTAGACGAAAAAGAAGCCAGAATTATCTCAATTGGAAATATTAATGAAGATCATTTAGAAATGAAAATAAATCTTGATTTCGTAATAAATGTAATACATGTACATCCTTGTGCTTCACAAGAATATTACGATAGTGTAGAAAATTTTTTGAAAGATAATGCTCCTTCTTTGATAACGAAATTGAAATGGTCTGCCTTAAGGAGACATGTAGATTGTTCCCAATTTTAAACAAATGCTTCCATGATTTTGTATATTCATATATTAACTAATGAGCAGCCGTTATGGGAGATTCAAGTGTTGTAAAAAAAACATTCAGTTATTTTTGAGAGTTAATTGATCATAATGAATCCATTGCTGCCCAAACGGGTGAGTTTCAGCCATACGAGTGGTGCGTCAATTTGACGCTCTTCTTTTTATTTTAATTTACTTCTCCCGATCAATCACAAAATGCGAGAAGTCTATTAACGCTTGTTTTGCTTTGCTCTCAGGAAGCGATGAGATTGCCGTTC
>JANYDV010000303.1 GCA_025363505.1 Bacteroidota bacterium | reverse complement strand
CGGACAAAAAGCAGGTGATAGCACGGACAAAACACGGACACTGAATTAAAAATGGCGTTTCTATCGAGTAAAACGGCATATCTGGCTCCTGAGGCAGGACTTATCAAAGCATCACCCAAGCTAACGTAGTGGCGTTTTTGCTTCATAGGAGCCTTTATTAGAGAAAATATGACATATATTTTCCTCCAAAACACGGACACTCAACACGGACAAATTTATAAGATTGTGGACTCGATTATCGTGACGATTTCCCCTAACTCTTTTGGCTCCATATTATTCGTCTTAAACCCGAACTATCCCTATTCTGATAATTAAGCCATTAATGAGTCTATGGCACGATAAAAAACATTCTGCGAAATAAGTATCTATATAGAATTCAATTGGTTGTGGCGAATGAAAAGTAATTGGTGAAATAAAAACCATAGTTACCCACATCAAAACTTACGAGATAATACGTTGGGTGCATTTGTGGCTGAATCGGTGGGTTCCGATTGATTAATGTAATAATGTGACGAGCGTTGAGAATGTATCGTCCTTCTCCTTGCTGAGCATGACGAAAGTATTGTCTTTGCCACCCCATACGAGCGCACCAGAGGGACGAACTATCGGTTTGCCGAGGATAGACTGCAAATAATCTTTCGCTGCTTTATACGCCTCTGTATTGCTGAAATAAGAACGCCATTGAATCGTTGTCCCTAATTCATCCGCTCCGAATATTACTTGACCAGATATCCCGAACCGGTTGATACTATCAATGACGATAGTCTTACTTGGCTCAGCTGCGACAACTTTAGGACGCGCAAAGACCTTGAATGTAAGTGAATCAACATTGAGGTGGCGCGAGACTATCAGAAGATCATCACCAATGGTAAAACTCTGAGCGTTGATTCTTGCTGAGTGTAAAATAAAGAGTATCAGTATTACAAATTTCACTACTTTTTTTTGGCAAATTACGAATAAAACGAATGCTCACTTTAAAACCTTTCGTATATTTGAGAATGACAATAATCCTAACAGACCCTACTTCCGAGAGTGTAAACAATAGCATTGCAACTCTCACTAACTATTTTCCGACCGGCGCGGAAATAACCGTTGAGGTTATTAACGAAGAAAACAAGCAGTACAGACTTGTATTTGAGAACAGCAACGAATTTGAGGAAGTGCAACGATCACTGACTGACTCTGACTTTCTTATTGCAGAGGTTATCAAATAATGTGTGGTCGTATCGTACAGGATATTGACCCTGTTGTGCTCGAATCTGATTTGGGTGTGAAGATCCTTAACGATATTCAGAAATTCACGCGGTACAATCTTCCGCCCACAACCCGTATTTGTATCATTCGAGAAGAAGGCAGCGAACATCGTGAAGCTCGAATGATGCGCTGGGGCCTTATTCCTTCGTGGGTGAAACATCTCTCGGACTTCAAAGCAACGACATTCAACTCTCGTTCAGATCGCATTATGGAGAGCAAAGTATTCCGCCCTGCTTTTGAGAAACGACGTTGTCTTATTCCTGTTGAGGGATATTACGAATGGAAAACAGTTAATAAATCCAAACAGCCATACTTCATTAAACCAAAACACGGCAACATTTTTTGCCTTGCGGGAATTTGGGATCGAACAACTTTAGCTACTGGTGAGATAATTGAGTCCTGTTCTATCATCACCTGTGAAGCGAGCGTGGCAACAGAAGCCATACACGACCGTATGCCGGTGATCTTAGCCTACAAAGATCAAGACAGGTGGATTCATAACACAACGCCTGTAATAGAGCTTCTTGCAATGCTACAGCCCTTTGAGGATGTGGAGTTCTATCCTGTTGATAAAGCTGTTGGAAATGTTCGGAATGATTCAGCGAGTCTTACTGAGCCTGCTTTTTGAAATAAAAAAGGGGCTTAGTGCCCCTTCCGTTGTTATTATACAGTGCGACGTGAGAGAAAGATTTACATCTCGTAGAGTCTTAATCCGAGTTACAACCCAAACTCTATATTCAGTTGTATCATTCTGGCAATTGAATTTTATAGACAGGATGAATCTCAACGAAATTTCGGGTTCTATGTGGTGAGGGTGAATGGAATTTATCCTGATATTTTATTCCTGTCACTGTTATCTTTTGCCCTTTCTTAATAACCGACGCTTGCTTATGAACACTCTTAAAACAACTCGGTACTTCGCATACAGCCGTTGAATCTTTGAGTGATCCGTCCGTTATTTCGATATGGTAATCACCGTCTGTTTCAAGTGATATTCGAGATACTGTTCCGCTTAATTGCATTACTTGTTTTTCCGATTCCATTCTCGGATTGCTGTTACCAACGCGCACACGTTTGAATGAGGCTATTTCCTTGACCGTATAGGCACGGACGTTCGTTGTGTCAGGGATGAATCCATCCAGCAAGTTTTTGACAGGTTCGCGTTCGTGTGATAAAACAGCCGTTATGAATAAAA
>JANYDV010000264.1 GCA_025363505.1 Bacteroidota bacterium | reverse complement strand
AACGGCGGTAACCGTCGGCAAAGAAGCAAGCGAATACACCGCAAAACTTTTTGAGTCTAATCAATACACTGATTATCTTTATCTGCACGGACTTTCAGTCGAAACTGCCGAAGCACTTGCAGAATATCTGCACAAGATTGTTCGTCTTGAACTGGGCATCGCTGGCGATGATGCCACAGATGTACAGCGGTTATTTAGTCAGGGCTATCAAGGTTCTCGCTATTCATTTGGATATCCCGCTTGTCCAAATCTTGAAGATCAAACACTGTTGTTTGAACTGACTCGTCCCGAACGTATAGGTATTACACTGACAGAAGAATATCATCTTGAGCCGGAACAATCGACCACAGCAATCATCTGTCATCACCCCGAAGCCCGATATTTCGGAATCAAATAGACCCTGATAAACTGGTAACTATTTTGTCTCCGATCGGATTATTTACCGAACGGAGTCATACTTATTTTTTATCCATCAAGATAAGTATAAAATAAAACATGAGACGCACATCATCAATATTGTTGGTCGTAGGTTGTTTAAATCCCTGGATTGTCGGGTTCTCCGCCGAGGACAATACTTCCAGTACCATTATTGATCTGGTGTTTGGTACTGGTGCTTACGAACAAGTTAGTAGAGATTGTCAATCTCGAATAACATCACGAGACAAATTTACTTACGGCGAAATTGGTGGGAATATTCGGTATCAAAATAATAGATTTGTCCTGATTGGCAAAACAGGTTGGCTACAGATCCCACACCGTCATGACCAATACCCTCCAATCTCTACGACTCAAGACCAAGGATATGATTATGCCAATCCTATCATCAGTAGTGAAACTTCAAATACTTATTATATCGGTGGTGGGGCAGGTATTGCTTTCGGATATTTTGGATTGGATCTAGGTGTATTATTTGCGGGTCCTCAAATAAATGCTGACCCTCCGTATGCAGCAAAAAATCTTATTCCATTTGGAAATATTCGGGTTGGGTTTGATAGTGCTTGGCATTTTAGTTCTTCGATTCTCTATAATGCCGGGCTTTATAATTCGGGCAGTATATTTGATATGGGCTTTTATTTTCCATTCAAAAACACACGTTCATCGGCATGGTTTGGTATAGGTGCCGGTGCCAACGGTAGTTTTTGTGCCATAATTAAAACAGTGCTCGCACCAAAGGATTTTCCTATTGCATTTTTATTGTCGGCGGGTGCAAATCCAATGGCGGGGGATGACTATCCTTCATGGGGAATCACTGCCGGGCTTCGTTATCAGTATTAATAACCGTTATTTTTCTGAAGAAAATTTATGATCGCTGTGCTCCAAACTACAGGGTCTTCGATGACACAAAGATGTCCGTGCTGCTCCATCGGTACGTAAACCACATTCGGAATTTTCGCACTCATCACTTTCATAATGGCTTCCGGAATAAGCTCATCTTCCGTGCCGGCTATCACGAGTGTAGGGATAGATATTTGTCCGAGCAGATCAGTCGAATCTTCCCGTTTAGCCATCGCTCTCGAAGCTTCGGAAATTGCGATGAGCGACTCAGAGGCGATCATCAACTTTACAGTATGTAATAAAGTAGGATTCTTTGTGATTGCAGATTTGCCAATCAGTTTGAGCATCATGCCGCTAAATATTGGCTCATAACCTTTCTCTTCGACATCTTTTGCAAGCTTCTCGCGGTTCGCTTTTCCCTCTTCGTTGTCTGCCTCTGCCTTGGTATTAGAAAGGATGAGCGCGGAAACTTCAGACTGAAATTGTTTGTAATACGCCAGTGCCGCATAGCCACCCATTGATACGCCACACAGAGCAGAGGATGTGATGCCCACAGCAATCAACTGGGAGTGGAGATCGCTCATTGCTTCGGCAAGAGTCCAGTTTGTTAACTTGGGTGCGTCACCGAAACCGGGAAGGTTTACAAGAATAATTTGATAAGTTGCGAGTGATGACTCGAACAGTGCAATCACATCCCTATACATTTTACTCGAAAGAGGAAAGGCATGGAGAAGTACAAGTGCCTTTTGCGAAGAAGTATTTCCGTATGTCTTTAGAGTTACCATCGGTCAAGTAATGTATAATACATCACTTTGAGGAACGGTAAGTTCGGCGTAAGAGTGCTTGGTTTTGATGCTGATCTATCAAGACCGGTCCTTGATCTTTTGCGAAATAGATTACCCAATCCGGTAGTGTGAGCGGGTCAATACCTGCCGAATTACTCAATGCGTAATGAACTGAGTACAGATCGGAGAATGTAACGTTGTTTGTAAGTACTATACTGTCGAAATGTTCAATTACTGTCGCGGTAATAGCGAACATATTTCCATTTGATTCAATTGTCCCTGCATTCCAAGTTGCACCAATGATGGCACCGTGCGAACCCGAATCTAACAATACTAAACTACTTGGAATTGATAGAACAGTTTTTATCTTAATGGTGGCAATTCCTAACGAGCTATTGATCCAAAGGGGGTTGGTGTTGTTAAAAGTATAGATTCCGGAATCAGTAGCAATGCCGATAGCCGTTGCTGTTGCGGTTATGGAGTTGAGTTTATGGTCGACAAGAGGATCTAATGTTGTCGGCAAGTAGGTGTCGGAAGCAATCGAATATATAGATGATCGAGATCCCGTAATTAAAAAGCGATGCCCAAAATCATCATAGTATCCTGCCGCAAAAATTCCGGAGCTGATAAGGATTGCCGAATCAAAATATGGAAGTCGGCTATCACTATTAATATGGAACAGACTCTTTGAAGCTGCGACCAGTAACGAAGACGAATGGTTACTTACTAAAAATCTGATGGTATCTTCTTTCGGAATTCCGTTGTCGTAAGGTGTCCAATTTTTTGCTTGCAGGTCGTAATGCCATAACCCATATCCGCGAGTGCCAAGTGCAATATTTGTTGATGCTATAGCATTAGAATTAATAATGAATATTGCCAAAGCGGAAGGGTAGCTGCCGATTACCGGTAACGGAGCGATCAATTTTGAGCTACCCGGTAAGATCTGATACACTCCTTTGGTTTCGACTGCAGCGAAGAGCGAGCCATCGCCGTTTGTTGCCAATGCTGTGACAGGATTCGTAAATTGTTGGATGTTGCCGGTGCTCCAACTTTTCCCATTATCTGAAGACATGAGCATCGTCCCTCCGGAAGTGGCGACAACAACATTGACTGTGCCGGTAGAACTAAATTTGAATGCCGAAATTGCAAGGATTGTCTCTCCTTTGTTTTTTAACTGCGAAGTACCTAATTGCCAAATATTACTGCTGGTGGTAAAATAATATAAGTTTGAAGAGTCATCGCAAGCCACGAAATTATCCCCGAGCGAAACGATGTGAGTCATAGGTGGAAACCGCTCGATCGTATGGATTTCTTTATGGAGTAACGAATAAGGCTCAGGCATAGCAATAACACTTCGCGGAGTTAATCCGGTGAGAGTTTGTGCATTATTATTAAGGAATAGTAGGCTATCAATAGTAGCCGAACCGAATTGTTCGATTATTTTAAAAGCACCGGAAGAATCGTGAGACCGGAATTGCAGTGAAAGTTTTGTTTTTGCTCCGTTGGCTTCGACGGTATAATCGAGTGCTGAAACAGTTTTTGTATTCCAAGAATACGAACCACTACTTGCGCCGCCCGGAAAAGGCACATCAATAATATTGTGTGCACATCCACCCAAGACAAGCGTTGTCGTGAGGATGAGAGCGGCGATAGAAGTACGTATTTTCATTAGAAACGGTATTGTAAACCTACTCGAAGTGTAAACGCCGGTGAAAAGATCGTCGATGCAGGGGTGTTCACTACTTTATAAACGATTGGTCCGTCCGGTTGGGTTGAGGTGCTTTGAGTCGAAGTAGTATTCGATGAAGTCCAAACACCTGAATAAAGAGCTGCGAACTGAACATCAAGGGCATCACTAAGACCGTAGCCAACTAATGCTTGAACACTCACCATCGGCGATGCGGAACGCGATACTAATGCTCCCCCTTCGAGCGAGCATTCATATCGAACGCGATCGAATGGATTGATACAATAGCGAACTGCTCCTCGCGCAAACCATTCCGTGGAGTTCGTTGTCGCACTTTGTGTGGTGATTCTTGTCACACCACCCGGCACCGGTGTTTCGGTTGCCGATTGTGAGTTCAGTGATAAGATAGTACTTGATCCGCCTTCAACACCAAATGTAACATATGGAGAGATGGAGTAATCAACTCCGATCACCGGCGAGCTCTCGGTGCGAGAGGCATAGGATGTACCTCCTGTCGGCACATATAAGAATGTCTCGCCCATACCATAAGATGCACGAATTGCAAATGGGCTTCTCGAATCAGCCGTAGATTTTTCGAATGGGTTCAAGCGTTGGTGATTTCGGTTATCGCTCGACGGAATAAATTTCGTCGAAGACATATTTGGATATACTACTTCACCGGTCGGGATTATTGCAATATTATTATTTGCTGAAGAGGATACAATATTTGTATTTGAAGAATTGTCGTTTGCAATATCGATATCTCTCTGTGCACTATTGTCACGGCTCGGAGTGGCTTCGTTGGCTGTTGCACTCACCATTGTCTCCTTTGTCGCTTTTGCGACAGAGTTATTATGATGAGTATTGTTTGCTAAGCGAAGCTCATTCAAAATATTCCCATCTTCAGAAGTGCGAGTGGTGTTGCTGGTCCGTCGCGATGACATCATTGATGATGTTGTCGTCGAATTATTGTATGAAGCTGATGAGTGATTACCCAATACTTTTGTGTCGGATGAGGACATTGTTTTGTCTGTCAATGGCGTGTTTGTTGCTGCCGAGGCAATGTTTGTACCATTGTTTTGTGTCGAAGTTGTTGCTGAGATGTTTGGTTGTTGGCTCGAACGAATATCAACGGTACTCTGGGGTTGCACCGACGAATTCGACTGCACGAACCAATACAAAACTGCGCCGGAAAGTAGGAATGCAGCAGCGCTCATTGCGAAGCGAGCCGGATAGATCCTGAGAAGATGGAAGAATGAGAATTTGTTTGCATTCGAAAGTGTACCACCGACGAGAGTTTCTTCTGTTTCGGCAAGAATAGGCAAACGCGAAGCAAGACTTGCTTCAAGTGCAGGTGGTACATCAAATGGTTTTTGTCCGATACGCGATAATTCGGAAAGCTTAATGTGCTGTTCGAGCACAACGCGCTTTTCAGGGCTTACCGAAAGCTGATGCATCAACTCACCGCTTTCTTGTTCGGAGAGCGAGCCATCGAGGTACTGTAAAATTCGTTCTTCGGTTGTCATTCTATTTCCTCCTCAAGTTCGTACTGCTCGTCGTTTGAGCGGTAGGTCTCGTCAGTAATAATCGGTGCAAGTAACTTGCGTAGTCGTTGCTTAGCACGGTGTATCCGTACTTTTGTCAGCGCAAGAGATAACCCGGTAACGCGTGCTATCTCCGGATAACTCAGTCCATCAAACTCTCGTAAGATGAACGGTTCACGAAATTCTAATGGCAGTGTTGCAACCGCTTCTTCAAGTGCAATTCGTAGCGACTGCTGTTCACCAGCGAAATCAGGCGAAAGATATCGTTCGGTACTTTTAAGATACGGATGATTCTCAATTGTTTCTTCGGGGCGCTTGGAGCGATAAATATTTAAAGCGACGTTCCGAGCGATCATGTAGATCCAGCCTTTGACATTCTCGCCATAACGGAATGTGTCTAATTTTTCATAGACTTTAATAAATGTCTCTTGATACGCATCGCCGGCTTCAGCTCCATCCCCGCCGAGCATACGAAGACAAAATGTGTAGATCTCTGATTTATAGCGAGTATAGAGTTCGGCGAACGCCCGTTCGTTGCCGCTTCTAAATGCTTCTATCAGTTCGAGATCCGTTTTCAGAACTATCGGAGTTTGACTGCGCACCTCTACACTACCGCGATCTTCAGTTTGGCGGAGAGTCTGTCCTTCGCGTTGAACTTCCTTTTGAGAAAGAATACGTGACGGTATAGCCGTAAGCGCTTGCATCCTATATCTATAAACACATTTCGGAGGGCGGAGTTACAGCCACCAAGAGGAAAAAACTAATAAATAATACTTGCTATAACTTCAATAAAATGATAGATTTGCTGATTATTTTGTCTCCCATCAAGCCCACTTTTAAGTTGCATTAAGCACCCTGAGTTCGCGGTGGCGACTATTTCTGAGCCATTGCCTGCTATAAGCTCCATTTTTCTTCTGAGCAAAGTGGCGGACAGTTCGGGGTATTCGAGGTTGTAAGTCCCGGCACTTCCACAGCAAATATCGTTCTCTTCAAGCAGAGAAACATTGGCATTTCCGATCAGTGATAATAGTTGCGCCGGGGTATCAATATTTTTTTGTCCATGATAGAGATGACACGGTGCTTGATAGGATATTCGAGTATGTTTGTTAAATCGAAGCCCGAGTTGTTTTATTTCTTCGATATGACCGAGTAAGAATTCTGAAATATCTTTGATCTTGTTGATCGCTTCGGAGTGCAAGTTGTCGTGAAGCAGCGAAGAATAATCTTTCATCATCGCTCCACAGCCGGCGATATTGGTAATGAATGCATCGATGGTATTTCGCTCGATGGTTTCAAGAAGCTTCGTCGCAAGCGATCTTGTTTGATCAAGATACCCCGCATGTGCGGCAAGCGACCCACAACATTGTATCTCGGGGAGTGTAAGTACATCATACCCAAGCGCATTCAATACTGTTATCGTTGCATCATTTATCGGCTTAGTAAATACATCGCCGATACAACCAACAAGCAAACCGACAGTTCCGCGACGAACTATTTTTGAAGTACGATATACATCAGGGCGAGTGGTGGGGAATGGAATTTCTTCGGGTAATATAGCTATCGAAGAAAATAGACCGCTCTTTATAGGGAATGTTTTTTTGAATAAAATCGGGAAACGAGTTTTAGAAAGGAGCGCCAGCAATATTTGTGCCGCTTTCGTAATAGTTTTCGAACCGATTACTTTCGTATAGATAAATTGATGAATAAAACCTCTGGAACCGTTATTTAATATAGCTTCGCGAGTATGCTCCATCAACAGAGAAAACTCAACTCCCGACGGACAGGCAGTCTCGCAAGCACGACAGACTAAGCAGGAAAGCTCATGTTTTATGACAAGCGGATCATCAATAGCAAGCTCGCCATCAGCAACAGCTTTCATTAAATAAATTCTACCTCTTGGGCTTGACATCTCCTCTGAGGTCACGCGATAGGTCGGACAAAAATCCAAACACAGCCCACAGTGAATGCAGGCTTGAAGCTTGTCTTTGACGGGTGCGAATATATTGAGCTCCGTACTCACACTAATATGTGTTTTGGATCAAACACCGCTTTGACTTTTGAGAGTAACAACTCAGCTTCCGTGGAAATACTAATCTGTTGTTTGGCTATCTGAATTTTTTTTATCCGACTCTCCCACTGCGTGTCAGATATTTCTTTGATTGGGGGAATAAGAGAAAGGAGTGTTTCTTTCTCTTGATGAATATCTTCTCGAAAACCTGCTATTTCCACCAGTAATTCGCCCTCAAATGCTTCAATTACTGTTGGATTATATTGGTAGATAGCATCTTTTAAATTAATCGAAGCAGTAAATCGGAAAAAAACTTCAGGTAATGGTTGGACTTTCAATGTCAAGGCTATAATCGCCCCAAAGAAACCTCTCGAACCACAAAATGCTCGGTGAATATCGTATCCTGCAACCGACTTGACTACTCGCGAACCGCTTTTAAATAATACTCCGTCGGTTGTACAAAACGTACCGCCTAATATTGTGGTCCGGAGCATCCCAAGCGTTTTTGCTCGCGGCTGGTACTGATCTTCGGCTATTGAACCACCAAGCGTGTAAGTATTATTTTCATTCGCAACGAGTGTCGGAATCCACTGACCGCGTTCGGAAAGAATTGTTGAAAGTTGTAACAGCGTGATACCTGCTTCAACTGAAATAATCATCTCTTCCGGTTCGTACAGTAAAACACTATGAAGATGTGAAAGCGAAAGAGTCTCAACTTCCGTTGATTCTGAAGAAGCTCCGGAAATATGAACACGGTCATTTCTTCTTCGGAAGAACTCGGCAACTTCGTCGGCAGTCCTCGGCGAAAACATCATTTATGATAATGTAATCTCGTGAGTATGAGGTTCATTTGAAAGCGCGAGCTGACCACAAGCAGCTTCAATGTCAACGCCCGAGGATGACCTGATCATTACTTGTGCGCCTTCGCTACGAAGCATCTCGATAAATTCTTGAAATTCTTTTTCATCGGTTGGATGTAACTCTGCACCAAGATCGGCGGGATGGGTAAAGTCGATCGGATGAAAAGGGATAACGTTTACTTTACTGGGCATTCGGCGTGTGATCTTCGCTAAACGCTTCGCATCGGCGGCAGTATCATTAAGGCCTTGAAATAAAATATATTCATACGTTACAGGAATGTGCGTTTGGCGGTAGTATTCTTCCATTGCTGAGAGTACTTCCGAAAGATTATATCTCCGATTAATAGGCATTAACTTCGACCGTAGTTCATCGGTTGTTGCATGAAGCGATAATGCGAGTTTCACACCAAGCCCTTCTTTTGCAAAACGTATGATTTCGTCTGGCAGCCCACTGGTTGAAACTGTGAAGCGCTTATTTCCTAAGATCTCGAGACTGGGGTCGGTAAATATTTTCAGCGAGGTGATCACATTTTCGTAGTTCAACATCGGCTCGCCCATACCCATATATACGACGTTGGTAATCTTCTCGCCACTGGCACGTTCTACTTCGAAGAATTGTGCGACGATCTCTGCTGTTGTCAAGTTGCGTTTAAGCTTCATCGAAGCCGTTGCGCAAAATTTGCAATCAAGCGGACAACCAACTTGAGTCGAAAGGCAGAGTGTTTTACGTTTCGATTCACCTTCGTTATCACGCATTTCGCTGGGGATGAGTACCGATTCGATTGAGCGGCCGTCAGCAAGCTCAAATAAATATTTAATCGTCCCATCGGCACTGACCGATTCGAGAATAATCTTGAGTCGGGGAATCGGAAACACGTCATCTAACTCTTCGCGGAGTTGTTTCGGAAGCGAAGTCATCTCGTTGAACGAATGCACACGCTTCGCATAGAGCGCCTGGTATATTTGCTTTGCGCGGAAACGCGCAAGATCGAAACCGGCAGTCTTTACTGCTTCGACGATCTCAGGCTCCGATAAGCCAAAAAGTGTGTTGTCTTGTCTCTGATTGCTCATAATATTTATAACACGCCTACGAACGTTGTAATGCCACACCATCTTCAGCCATCACCGGTGTTTCGTTTTCGCGACCTTACCGAGCGCGAGGAGTTCGTCCGTTGGCGCAATGCCCAACGCGCCGAACGGAAACGGATTGTTTTTACCAATGGAGTCTTTGACCTCTTGCACAAAGGTCACACCGCGTATCTTCTCGAAGCGCGAAATATTGGCGACCTGTTGGTTGTCGGGTTGAATGCTGACTCGTCGGTGCGCAGACTGAAGGGCGAAACACGCCCGATTCAAAACGAAGAAGACCGTGCCTATATTCTTGCTTCGCTAAAAGCCTGCGATTGCATCGTCATTTTCGATGAGGATACACCACTCGATCTCATCGCCGCACTCATCCCCGACATTTTAGTAAAAGGGGGAGATTACAAGATTGAAGATATTGTCGGCAAGGAGATTGTCGAATTAAATGGCGGGATTGTAAAAACTATTCCCTTTGTCGAAGGGAAATCAACGACGAGCATTGTCGAGAAAATGAGACAGCAATAGTATTGGTGATTCTCAGAACCTCAACCGCTCGACAGGTTTTCCCTCGATAATATGTGACTCGATGATTTCATGAACATCATCGGTTTGAACTTTGCCATACCACACAGCTTCTGGATAGACCACCACCACGGGACCGTGCTCGCACTGGTCGAGACATCCTGCTTGGTTTGCACGAACTTTGCCTTTGAAGCCACGTTGTTTTAACTCGGCTTTCATTTTTTTTCTAATCTCTTCAGAACCTTTGGCACCGCATGACCCACGCGGATCACTTTGGTCGCGCACGTTTTCACAGACAAAAATATGATGGGTATAATGGGGCATTAGTCGCGTAAGTCCATAACCGTGTAACCTTTCGGCGCAGTATATTCAAATGTCTTTGCAGAAAGTTTTTTCAGTTGCTTGATCTTGATCTTCCCAAGCGATAGATCTTTATTTGTATTCAATGCAGTGATCGACTTGATCGTTAGCTTCTCTTTATTAATTGATATTGCAAACATAATTGCGCTAATCTCGCCAAACGATTTATATGTCGGCGCGACGATCGTAAGCGGTGTAAGTTTCAAGAAATAATTTCCCTTGCTTGCCAGCGTGAGATTTGCATCATAATTATGCGAAAAATCGAGCAATTGATTGGCACTGATACTTCCTGATTTTTTTGCATTGTCAATCAAAACTTTTTTTTGCGTTGGAATACTATGCCATACAGTTGTGCCATTACTAACGAACGTCTCGCCATTCGCAACAAGTTTATAATTGCCATTTTGCGATGCGAGTATCATCGTGATAGGCTTTGCACCTTCAGCACTGCAGGTGATCTCAACTCCAGCTGAGCCGGTATAAATCTTTTCGAGCTTCGCCACCAACTCGTTGGCAGTTTGTGCCGAGACAATAGTGGGTACAAGTACTAATAGTACCAATATGTACTTAGAGATAGAGCGCTTGAAGTTCATGTTGTCGTTCATTCCATTCTTCGGTGGTGATCGCAAAAATATGTGTGTCGGTCCATTTGCCGCCTTGAAAGAGCGCACGAAGCGCCGTACCTTCAAAACGAAGTCCTAGCTTCTCAACAACGCGGAGGCTCGCAACATTCTCTGTCGAGATCCAAATCGAAATTCTATGTAATTTAATAACATCAAATGCAAAGCCGAGCATTGCTGCTGTTGCCTCAGTTGCATACCCTTGTCCTAAGTGTCCGTGACCGATCCAATAGCCGATAAATGCACTCTGTGCAACGTTTCGAATAGCATTGGTAATGGCTATCTGACCAATAATCGGAGTATTGTTTTTTTCGCGAATGATAAATCTAAATTCCGTACCGTCATCCCACCGATCAACAGTCGTTCTGATCTTCTCGCGCATTTCGCTGATGCCGGCGTTTCGCGGGGCAGTGTTCACTACGCCGGGCATAAACTCTGAAAGGTGTAATCGAAGACCCTCTTGTTCGAGATCATAATACTCTTCTGCATCGCTTTTATCAAATTGGCGAAGCGTCAAGCGCTTGGTCTCGATTTGTTTGGGAATAGGAAAGACCGGCTGAAATTCTTCGAGCATCAGTTCAAAGCGGCTACTTCTTGGATATAAAATTTTTCTTCGAGTATTTCTTTTGTCTGCTTATGGCGATACTCAAACATTTCTTCGGTCATTTTTTTTACCGATACTGCATTCGCAAGTTCGCCGATAAAACCAAACGGTAATGCATACTCCAGTTTATCATGAAGTTGGGTTACCGCAGCACAAGGTTGGGAAAATGTGCGAGTATGTTTAAAATATTTGAACGGACCCGAGAGCACAAGATCGGTTAAGCGCCAAGGCCTATCATACTCTTCGATGCGCACGACCCATGTGCTTGCGAAGGCGGAGAACATTGTCATTTTCATTTCGATGATCTTCCCTTCGCCCGTGCCTTCTTCACGAAGTAACGTTGCTTTGACCCACGGTGGCGAGATGAGTGATAGATTGTTGGTATCAAGATGGAAATCAAACACTGCCTCGATCGGTGCGGCTATATTTACGGTGCTATCTATCGTATGAATGTTCATTAGAGTGTTTCGAGAAGTGATTCGATATGTCCCGGCACTTTTACTTTAGTATATATTGCTTCGATCTTACCGGTTTCACCGATCACAAACGTACTGCGTACTACGCCCATATATTTTCTTCCGTACATCGACTTTTCTTGCCATACACCAAATGCTTCGCAGATGGTTTTATCCGGATCGGCTATTAGTGTAAACGGCAGTTCATATTTTTCCTTAAAGTTTTTATGCGATTTCTCGGTATCGGGGCTGACGCCGATCACCTTCACGCCACGCTTTTTGAATGTTGCAAACGAATCGCGAAAATCACAGGCTTCTTTCGTACAGCCGGTTGTGTTGTCTTTCGGATAAAAATAAAGAATAAATTTCGTACCTTTGAGATCTTTCAATGAGATCGTTTTGCCGGAGTCATCGACACCGGAAAAATTCGGAGCTTTCTCGCCTACCTGTACCATATCAATCGTTACTGTTTATTAATTTCCGTTAAAGTCCACTTGCAGTTCGCCTTTGGTGACTATCGCCACTTTCCAGTGAGCTCCTTTTTGTTTAACCATCCAAAAATATGCTGATTGATCATTTTCGAGTGGTGATTTTACTCGCACCATTCCCGTTTCTTCGATCTCGGCGCCGTTGTCAAATAGATGACCTTTTAGATCAGGTTTAAGATCGCGATCGACATCCACGCGGGTGGTTGAGGCAAATTTATTTTTTTTAATATCGTAAATGATCTGCATCCATGATATCAGATCGCTGGCAACATACGCATTTTGAAATTGGGATTTGAATAGTGGCGTTGCAATCATCGAATCACGAAGCGCAACATTATTGCGTGCCATCGCATCCGCAAATTTTTCGGCAGCTTGAATTTGCTCGCTCGCGCCACGATCGCAGCTGGTAAGTGCCGTACCGAAGAGCAGTAATATCAATACTACACTATGCCAAGGCAATGCCGACGATTGTTGTTTTTTCTTTAACATAAATCAGTGTGCTTCGATGGATAAAAAAGTTGTCGGGTACAGGATATGGCGTTTCACTATTGAGCACGTCTTGATACTCTATCTCACCATGTTCCTTGCTCAGAATTACAAGATGATTTTTTAGTACATTATTGATTGCCGCATTTGCATCGTTGGTAATACGCTCATGGTAACTAAAAATCAAGTGATTATTAAACTCGGAAAAATCTATTGTGCCGCGAAGTTCGGCAACATTCATCACATCGGCAAGGGTCGTAGCGATCTCGTTGAAGATCGAATCGTTGGGACTGATGGGCAATGAATAGAATGACTCGGTGTCATCTTCGACGATCAATGTTTGTAAAGCCAATATATTTTCACGCTCACTGCCAAATGCTTCGAGCACTTCGCCACTCACACGGTCAATCGAAAAAAATTCGTTGCGCCCATATGCTTCGCGTTGCGCATAGACTTTGCCGTCATACTCAAACAACATCGCCACATCGGGTTGCTCCCATCGCTGGGCGCCGGTTTTAGTATCGAGCGTAATGATACCAAGCGGTTCTGGCATATCGGGTTTGCGAAAACGATGGATGTACAAATTCTCCGGTGTCGCTTTTGCTGTGCTAAACCACCACGGCTCATCAATCGTAACTCCCCGCCAAATCGTCTCGCCGGATGGAATATCAATGCCAAAAAGCGAACCCGTCTTTACTTCGGGGTCACGCTCTTCGCCAACCAACGTTCCGTCAGGGCTGATCAATAGACGCCAGATCATCGCGCCTTTCGTTGCACTAAAGCGCCAACTCGGCTTGAGTTTCGAAGTCTTTATTCGTGAAAATATTCCCATAGTATCATCCCCAAAACAACAGAAAGAATAAGAAAGGTCGTTAGGAATAATGAGCCGTATTTAGTCTAAGAATGCCCAAGTGGCATCAATACGGAAGGTGAAGCTATTTCTTGGGTAGATGGCAGTGTTGTAGTATGTCTGACCGAGCAGATTGAGAAACGAGATATTGATTTGAGCTCGCTGATCAATCAATGCCGAGACAAGTATATCAATGGGATATTTGGGCAACATCAATCGGCTGTCATTTAAAGCGCCTGTTGCTAAACGCGGCAATCCTTGATAAATATAATAGTCGCTTGCAGGGTCATAGCCGACTGCGGGACTAATATGATTGTAGTATCTGACTCTCAGTCCGAGACTCAGCCGTAGATTTCCTTCGGCGATTTCGCTTTCATAAAATATTCCGGTTGCGCCGTATATACGACTTGCAATGTCCGAGCGAAGTGCATCAATGTTAGTATAATTGCCAATAGGATGAATGCTCGGTAATATTTCTGCTTGCGCTGAATATCGAAAATGTCCCAGCCACAAACACAACCC
>JANYDV010000263.1 GCA_025363505.1 Bacteroidota bacterium | reverse complement strand
GTCATATTTTCAATATGCGTGGCACTGAGTTGTAAAGCACGTTTGATTGCAAATGCATTCGGCACATAGCCGGGGAATGATTGGAGCATTGCCGATGCAAGCACCGCGCAACAACCTGTCGTATATGGTGATGCCATTGATGTGCCGTTATAGCGATCATGCGTCACATAATCCGGTACAGTACTAATTGCTGTCCCGGGGCTTGCAATGTCAGGTTTCGCAAGTTCAGCACCCCGTGAAGAAAAATCCCAAATGATTGTCTTCGACATTTTCAAACCATACAAATCACGACCCGTATCATAAGGCAAAGCAGCCGCACTCGTAATAACTGAACGAGCAGTACCGGGCAACCCAATATTTGAAATTCCTGGACCTTCGTTTCCTGCGGCAACACATACCGTTACTTCAGGATGTGCATCAAGCAGTGAGTCGAGCCATTGATCCATGATACTTCGACCTTCGATCTCACTGCCAATACCAAAACTCATATTGGCAATCACAGGCTTCCCTGTTTCTTTTGCAAGACCAACGACATATTCGTATGCCCGCTTCATTGAATTAGTGACGGTAACTCCGCCGTTGATGTTATCCGAAAATTTTACTGCGACCATCTGCGCCCCCGGGGCAACACCATTGAAACCTTGTTGACCATCAATACTACATCCACCGGCAATACCGGCAACGTGAGTGCCATGACCACCATCAGCAAAATAGAGATTAATGCGATGTTCATCAGGGAAAATATTCACTGCGCCACTCAAAAACCGCTCATCTTTGAGCGATGAATTCTTTGGGCTCCGAAAACGAAAGAGATCGCCGCGCTCCTTAAAATTGGTGACTGTCGTTTCATCAGTCACGTCGCCGTCGCCATCAGCATCGACTATTGCCGAAAAATGATTTTCCGCATCCTCAAAGACCACAACGCCAAAGGAATCATCTTTTTTATCATTAAAATTGATGTCGCTCAGACCATTTTTAAAATGCGTTTCATTCAATAGAGCGTAAAAATATTTATTCCCAACAGAGTTGATATTTTTTTTATCGAAGCCATTCAATACTTTTCTTCCGTTGAAATAGAGTTCGTCACCACGACGTTCGGCACTTTGATAGGTAAGGTCGCCGGTGCCGCTGAAATCTTGAACATCAAGCATCTTCCGTTTCCCGTCGGAAGTTTCGAGCAAACCCAACAAGCCGGGATCAACACCGTCATCGAGTACAGCAATGATCGTCCCACGACCATCGAACGTTGGGTGATCTTTCAAGAATACATCAACGCCGCAAGCACCGAGCGAAAGAAAACTCCAAGAGGTTTTAGCATCAACTACCGATGGGGTCAGTGATTTCGCGGTATCAATTTTGATCGCTATCTTTTTTTGAGCCCCGGTCTGAGCATTGCTGATATTCACTCCGAGCAACAGACATAGCAAGGCAAACGCAGTATTTTTTTTCACGTGTATGAAGTAATTCGTCAATAGCGAGGATAGAACACACAGAGCCAAAAAAGACTTCCGTCAGAAATTTCGGAGCGAGACCGATTGGAATGGAACTAAAAAATCAAAAAAACTCTCTATAGCTATTATATTCTCAACTGTTTAATATGTTTATGAAAATCTTTCTCTTGTTACTAGCAAACTATTGTCTATTTGCTTCCCCTTTATTTGGTCAAGGATCGTTTACAGGGGCTTCGACAACGAATCAGTTGTTTAGCATGAAAAATAAAACAACGAGCCTATTGCCGAATATTTTTTCCGGTGCTACAACGACTTTCAAATATTATGACGAGACACTTCCCACATACGATTGGATAGTCGGTGCAACGTATAGTCCATACACGATGCTCTATTTGGGAGAGCGTATCTCATTGCCCACATCTACAGGATGGGTTGATTCGGTTGAGATTACTTTCGGGAGCGTCTCAAGTGATTCTATCACCATTGCTCTTCTTCCTGATACCTTGTATGAGATACAACCCGGGACAACCTACCATCTGATGAATATTTTCACGCAAGATGCCATCCCCTATTATGAGTTAAGAATTGCCACAAAAGATATTGTTCTGGGCAAGCCTACAATGCTCCACTTTCCTCACGTATTGGTAGGGAAAGAGTTTTTTGTTGCACCTACTATTGAATTTGATCCCGCAACAGTTGTTATTTTTCCCTATTCCATTAGAAGTGATCGAGAGCCAACACGAGATAGAAATACGCAGAATGCTCGATCAGCTGCAATCGGGATTGCAAATCAATTAACATACTCTCTAATTACCGATGGGTCATTCATTCCAAGCGGTGATTCGATCGCAATATACTCGAACTTCTATATTTTAGCATTTGTAGAGTTGGGTCCACTAGCTGTCAGACAAATACCAATCAACAATAATCAACTGAGTGTGTACCCAAACCCTTGTAGTGCACAAACCCAACTCCATTTGAAAACGACAACCACTTCAACAATGGTAGAATTAATTGATGTTTGCGGAAGAACAGTCTTTCAAAACATTTTCTCTGGCGAACAAACTACACTAGACTGTAGCAGCCTTCCGGCAGGTATATACCGCGTTGTTTGTAAATCGACTGTGGGCACAATTTCATCGACTATTTCAGTTGTTCACTAAATTGTACTAATATGAAACACGTATTGGTATTCCTTGTCTTGGCATTGTTCAGCTCAATCATTATTGGCTGCGGCACTGCTGTCGAAATCGTAAAATTTGATACCCATCCCGAAGCGCCATTTAAGGGAGATAGCGTCACGTTGTTTTGGATTGTCAAGAATGCAACCGAAGTTACCTTAGATGATATTCCTGTGGCAAAAGATAGTGGCGGTGTTCGGGTGTTATTAAACGACACAAAGAAATTTTCTCTAACAGCGAAAAATAGTAGCTCCGAACGGACAAACAACCTGACCATTGTTGCCAGAGTGAAGTAATTTTTATTTATTAAGTATTCTAAACTCCACTCTTCTGTTCTTCGCTTTTCCTTCGTCGCTATCGTTGGGAGCAATTGAATGTTCCGAACCAAACCCTTTCGCCGACAATCGTCTTTGCTCAATCGAACGACTCACCAAATACGCAACGACCGATTGTGCCCGCGATAGTGAAAGTGATTTATTATGGAAGGTACTTCCTGTCGAGTCTGTATGTCCTTCAATCGAAACGTTCAGTGATGGGTCTTGCTTTAAGATCATCGCAAGACGATCAAGCTCGGCAAACGATGATGGAAGTAAAGCCGCTTGATCGGTCTCAAAAAAAATATTATTCAATCGGACAACAGCATTTTCTTTTATCTTCACCAGCACCAATTGTTTTTCGATCACCGAGAACGCCTTAACCTCTTTGCCATCAAATTGTTCACTTGTTGGGATATAACCGCTGTGTGTTGCGAACATTCCATAAGACTCCCCGGCGGGCAATGTAATTTGATACTCACCGGTTGATGGGTCGCTGTGCGCAAAGCCAAGAACTTTGCCATCGCTGAGGCGTTCATATCGAATATCGGCATCAAGAGGTGAATTGTTTTCATCAACAACGGTGCCTCTGATTAACGTGACCTGTGTGATTCTCGGTGGTGCCGCAACACGATAAATATCAGTTTGATCGTTCTTATCTTTTCGCCACACAACATAGGCATACTCTCCTTTAGCGTCTTCGGTATAATAGGTTGTTCTTCCGCTTCGATTAATAGTAACATCGAGATGTTCAGGGGTTGACCAATGCTTCCAGCTTTCATCAAGACGTTCTGCGCGCCAAACATCTACTTCGCCAATATTGCCAGGGCGATCACTCGAAAAATACAATGTCTTGCCGTTTGCCGCAAGATATGGAGTAATTTCATCACCAATGGAATTGATCTCCGGACCAAGCCAGATTGGTGGCGCCCACATATCACTCGCTTCATCGCGAAAACTGACATAGAGATCACGTCCGCCCATTGATGAGTCGCGCATTACGCTCATGATCAGTGTCCGTTGATCAGGTCCGAATCCATAATCAGTTATCGCTCCTTGTGCATTAAGCATTTGAATACGAATTGGTTTAGGAATTGACCAACCGTCTTTTGTTCGGTGAGATACCATTACCCGATCTTCAGGCGGCGTATCGGCGCGAAGTTTACCGACGAGATAGAGAGTATTATTATCAGGTGTCACACTTGTGACAGCAATACCATAACGAGAGCGAAGATGACCGCTCATTATTTCGGCGGGATAAAAAACGTCATCTTTATGATGGCTGCGCCAAATATCAATGACAATCTCACCATCAAGCCCCATACGCGGACGAGTAAAGTAGAGCGTTCGTCCGTCAACAGAAATAACCGGCAAGACTTCGCTTTGTAGCGGGTCATTTACTTCAGCAGCAAGTTTTTCGATCTTCGATTGTGCAAAAACGAAGTTCGCACACAATTCGAAGCATAACAGTACAGTGAGAGTTATGAGGGGGCGGTGATGGGTTTTCATAATAATTGTACATAACACAACTCAGCCAATATTGTCTCCAAACGCAGCTTTTTAAAAGATTATTCTTCTGTGAATGGTGTTATTTTCTTATGATACATTTTTCTATGAAGCTTGCTGCTATAATCCTATTGTTGGTTGGTATTACCACCTCGACACCGGCGTTTTCGGACGGTGTGAAGATTGTTCGCAAACATCACCGTACCCATCGTCAGTATCATCACTCCAAACAAGTGATTGTCAAGACCAAGACGACAACAACCGTACGTACCCATCCACCCCTCAAGCGTAACTACCCAGTGCCGGGTTCCGGCGGTGGCGAAGACCGTAATGATGACTGGTACCGTCGTCGTGCACTTCCGAATAATGATATTGATCCTTCCTATTACACAAATGCACTCGAGCAAGCCCGGAAGATTCCGCTCTATCGTCGCGGCGGAAAAGTGTCTCCTCTGGCTGCAATGAATTGGCAATGTGTTGGTCCTTATAAAATTGGCGGACGTGTGACGTCGATCGCAACCCATCCGACCGATTCCAATACTTTTTATGTCGGTGCCGCCGCCGGTGGTGTCTGGAAAACTACTGATCACGGCAACACCTGGCAATCTCTCACTGATACATTTCCGATGCTTTCGGTGGGCTGTATTACTATTGATGCAAAAGATCCTAAGACAATCTATATCGGAATGGGTGAGTGCAACGCCAGTGCAGATTCATATCCCGGGAATGGTGTTTGGAGAAGCGAAAACGACGGGCAATCATGGAGCTACCTTGGGCTTGCTGCTACGCAGTACATTTCAAAGATCATAATTGACCCTTCCAATCGCAATACACTCTATGTCTGTGCACCCGGACCAACGAATGTAGCAGATTCAAATCGTGGTATTTGGAAATCAACCGATTTTGGAAATACTTGGACACGTTCGTTATTAGTTAGAGTTTCAAAATCGAAAACGGCATCTTCGGTCCCGACATGCGACCTCGTTATCAACCCAAAAGACAATCTTGATTTGGTTGCTGCCACATGGCAACACATTGATTTTTCTATTACGAGTTCGCCTCAAACAGGGCTTTGGCGCACCAGAGATGGCGGGCTGAATTGGATTCGAATTGATTCGCTTCCGGCAACAAACTATCCAAACGGATATAAATCAAAACGTCTGGCGCGCACGTCGTTGTATTGGGCAAATACTCCGGGCACATCAACACTGTATTCGGTGGTTGCAAAAGTTGATAAAAATATTCAAACAGGTTACAATCTCGATGAAAACCTGTTTGGTATTTTTAAGACTACTGATCCTGAAGCCGGATGGCAGATCGTGCTTGATTCCACGTTTCGAATTCCCTTCCTCGGAAATAATATTGACAGTATTGATTTGTTCAATCACCAAGGCGGCTATAATAATTTTATTATCGGCAATCCTCAACGACCGAATGAAATTTATGTTGGCGGTATAGATATTATTCAAACCACCGATGCGGGGGCTCATTGGAAAAATATATCCAATGGCTACATCCATTATTTTAATAATAGCCGCGATCAACATTCTGATCAGCATGCATTAGCCTTTACTGCCGCAGCTTCTGGCAACGATCTTCTTAATGGTTCTGATGGCGGCGTGTTTCATACAACCGACTTTGGCAAGAACTGGAAGCAACTCAAGGGGATGCCCATAACGATGTTCTACCATCTTGAGCCATGGGTTGCGGGTATGACTGCCCTTGGCAATACCTTCCCTGCTGATTCGATCAAGCTCATCGGAGGTACACAAGATAACGGAACAAACGCGCACGGATTTAGTACTAATTCTGATTGGGACTGGATTAATCGTGGTGATGGTGGCGAATCGCAGACCCACCCTACCAATCCGAATATTCTTATTACGTCGCTTCAACTCGGCAAAATATTTGTTCGTACAACGCTTGATTCTTTGCGCCCAAATTTAAAGTCCGACGACGGTAAGTTGGATCCGAATCCCAAAAAATGGATCGATCTTTCAAAAATTGCACAACGTCGTGGCATTACCGATTCATCGGAGCCATGTGCGTTTATTCCTCCGGTGGTTCTTGATCGGCAACACCCGACCGAGCTTTATACCGGAAGGCTTCGAGTGTATAAAACAATATTTGATTATAGCAATCCCGATAGCGGCACGGTAATTAAGCAGTGGTCACCTCAACTTGCCGGACTATCGAATAACTTGAAGCAATGGTATTACGGCGACATCGGAGCGATCTCGCTCGGTGCACCTGATTCCCGAGGTCGTCGGATGATATGGGCAGCAGCCTATCTTGGAGGGAAAGCAATCTGGAGAACGACTGTCGATCCATCACTTCCGAATGATAGTATGCCCAAGTGGATTCGCGCAGATAATGGACTTCCGAATGTGTATCCAAATGTGGTTGTCGCAGATCGAAGTGATTCGCTTACTGCATTTGTCGCATTCTCCGGTTCGATCCCCGATGCAACAGGTCATATTTTCAAAACAGTTGATGGCGGAAAAAATTGGACAAAAATTGGCGTGGGCTTACCAAATATTTCGGTCAATGCATTAGTGATTGATTCACTTGCAGAAAACAATGATCCTCTGAAGAAAAACCAATTCCTGATCGCCGGTACTGATGTCGGAGTTTTTGGAACGACCGATGGCGGTGCGCATTGGTATCAATTAGGCGAGAATATTCCTCATCTGGTCGTAGGATCACTGACGACTTATAAGAATTGGCTTGTCGCGGGCACGCATGGACGGTCGGCATGGGCACTTGATATTACCAATTTTTCTTCACAGCTTCATGAGGATGTTGTCGCCAATAGTGGCTCATCCGAATTTTTGATTAATGCACTCTACCCAAATCCTGCTCGCCATAGTGTTCATGTGAATGTTACGGATACTGACCAGGGTGAACACTCGATTGAGTTATTCGCTGCAAGCGGCACTATGGTATTGCATTCAACAATACATGGCAATGAATCCGAGATTGTACTCCCGACATCATTGTTATCAGGTGCGTATATTCTTCGCGTGACTAATGCTACCGGCAAGCAGACTCAACAATTATTAGAGATTGTGAAGTAGCCAAGAGTGTTCGGCTCATATCTTTCTGCCATTATTTGAGCCGACTTTTCGTCGGCTCAAATAATAC
>JANYDV010000145.1 GCA_025363505.1 Bacteroidota bacterium | reverse complement strand
TATTTTCCAACTACGAGCAGCTATTAAGTATAATGCTATGGCTGGGGCAAAAACAAGAGCCGTTTGTTTGGTAAAATAGCTTAAAATTAATGCCAGAATACCAATTAATAAGCCTGATCTTGATTTACAATAATAGATAGTAATTATTGATATCAATAGTAAAGCAGCGAAAAGTGTATCAACTCGTGCGGCTTCTAAACAATACCCGATCTTTCCATAAGCTCCGATAAATAAACCCACTCCAACGATAGAGTAATGAAGGCTCTTTGTTTCTTTCTTCACAACCTTAAAAACAATGGCACAAATTGCAATCGAAGATAGAACAGAAGGGATCCTTGCTGTTACGAATGTAAGACCAGTAATTGAGGTGAAAGCTGAAGTCAAGTAATAGTAAAATGGTTGATAGAGCCACGGGACATACTCAATGCTGGGTTTACAGTATAAAGGCTTATTAGCCATAACTCGCCACAACTGATCAAGGATAGAACCTTCCATCCAAAGCAGTTCGTATGGATATAGAAAGCGAGGAACAGCCACAACAAGAAAAGTAATGGTACCTAGGGCAATTAAAGCATACGTAGCGAAAATATGACTGTTTCTGAGAAATTTTGGTATTGTGATCATGGTTACGAATTTACGTTCATTTGGCAAATTTTGCGTAAAAGTGAAAAATATTAAAAATTTCATTGGAGTATGAAACTCTTTATATCTCATGTCCGTTATCACCGCGCTCCATAAAAGGGGCAAACACGTTCGCCGCTGCTATCCGGAAGCGTTAATGAGCAAACAATCGGAAGATATACTACTGAAATGTGCTTGTAAACTTGTTTTCATCCGAGCGCTAAGCAAGCGAACATTCAGATAAACGCAAGTTTATCTCGACTATACAAAAAAGAGTTTTTATTTGCAACTTCATACTTGAGGTAGACACTGGTCTGTCTCGGTGTGCGATTTCACTTTTAATTCTGAGACTACAATGGCTAAAGAGAAATTTGAACGTAATAAACCCCACGTCAATATTGGTACGATCGGGCACGTTGATCACGGCAAGACAACCTTGACCGCAGCCATTACGATGGCGTTGGCTAAGAAAATGACAGGCGTTGCGATTCGTTCATTCGATTCTATCGATAACGCTCCTGAAGAACGTGAGCGTGGTATCACTATCGCTACAGCGCACGTTGAATATGAAACAGCTGCTCGCCATTACGCACACGTTGACTGCCCAGGCCATGCTGATTATGTAAAAAACATGATCACGGGTGCTGCTCAGATGGACGGTGCAATTCTTGTTTGCGCAGCAACTGATGGTCCTATGCCACAAACACGTGAACATATCCTTCTTGCGCGTCAGGTTGGTGTGCCACGTATAGTTGTGTTCTTAAACAAGTGTGATATTGCTGATCCTGAATTGTTGGAGCTGGTAGAACTCGAACTTCGTGAGTTGCTTACCAAATATGAATTCCCTGGCGATGATATCCCTATCATTCGCGGTTCAGCTTTACAGGCATTAAATGCCGGATCAGAGCCTACTTCGACAACAGACGATGAGCGCTTAAAGTGTATCTATGAATTGATGGATGCGGTTGATACCTACATTCCAACTCCAGAGCGTGCTGTCGATAAGCCATTCTTGATGTCTATCGAAGACGTATTCTCAATCACTGGCCGTGGTACAGTTGGTACAGGGCGTGTTGAGCGTGGACGTGTTAAGATTGGCGATGAAGTTGAACTCGTCGGTTTGGGTCACCAAAAGAAATCAGTCGTAACTGGTGTCGAAATGTTCCGCAAGGAGATGGAAGATGCTATGGCTGGTGATAATATTGGTATTCTTTTGCGCGGCGTTGAAAAGAATGATATCGAGCGTGGAATGGTCGTTGCAAAGCCGGGATCAATCACGCCCCATACCAACTTCTCTGCAAAAATTTATGTACTTGGAAAAGAAGAAGGTGGACGTCACACTCCTTTCTTCAATGGTTACCGCCCTCAGTTTTACTTCCGTACGACTGACGTAACTGGTGTTGCTACTCTCCCAACTGGCGTAGACATGGTTATGCCTGGTGATAACGTTGAGTTGGCTATTGAGCTGATTACGCCTATTGCTATGGAAGAGGGCCTTCGCTTCGCTATTCGTGAAGGTGGGCGTACTGTTGGAGCGGGTGTCGTTGACAAGATCACGAAATAAGTATTGATGCAAGCGCACCCCTTATGGATGTGCGCTTTCTTCTTCTGTTCTTTCTCGTATCAATCGCAATAATGCAAAAGATTCGAATCAAATTAAAATCTTACGATCATAACTTGATTGATAAGTCGTCGGAAAAGATCATTCGTACCGTAAAGCCTACCGGCTGCGTGGTATCGGGACCTATTCCATTGCCAACCCGTAAGTCGATCTATACGGTAAATCGCTCGCCACATGCTGACAAGAAAAGTCGTGAGCAATTTGAAATACGCGCACACAAGCGCTTGATCGATATTCTCAATTCGAATAGTCGTACTGTTGATGCTTTAATGAAGCTTGAACTTCCGGCTGGTGTAGAGGTTGAGATTAAGGTCTAAGGAATCAATAGACCAATTATTAATTCACGTAGAGTGTAGTCAGCGAAAGCTGAGTTAGTCGCGTAAGGGTAAGTATGAGCGCATTGCTTGGTAAAAAAATAGGGATGACAGGTGTGTTTGATGATGCCGGACAGTATGTCCCGGTCACAGTCGTACACGTCGGTCCGAATTTTGTTACGCAGATCAAGACGATGGCGAACGATGGTTATACTGCCGTTCAGCTAGGCTATGAAGAAAAGCCAGAGCGTAATGTAAATAAGCCTTTAGTTGGACATTTTGAAAAGTCCAGTGCTCCGATGCTTCGATATGTTCGTGAGGTTCGCACATTCGATGATGCGAAAGTAGCTGAGCTGAAGCCGGGCGCAGTATTAAATGTTGATGACGTCTTTCATGAGGGAGATACGATTCACGTAATCGGTACTTCCAAAGGACGCGGATTTCAAGGAGTTGTAAAGCGCCACCATTTTGGGGGCGTTGGGCAAGCAACCCACGGTCAGTCTGACCGTCAGCGCGCTCCTGGTTCGATCGGCGGATCAAGCTACCCATCTCGCGTCTTCAAGGGGCAGCGTATGGCCGGACGTATGGGCGGTGAACAAATCACAACACGCAATCTTAAGATTTTAAAAGTGATTCCTGAGCAGAATCTGATCTTGGTTAAAGGCTCTTTCGCCGGCGCTAAGAATCAATTGGTAAAAGTTGTTAAAGGATAAAGAGTACACGCTCGTATCTGAAAAGTTATGCAGTTAGAAATTTATACAATCGGTGGTGCGAAAAGCGGTAAGACCGTTATGGTCGATGACGCAATATTTGCAATTGAGCCGCACGAGCATTCAATGTGGCTTGCTATTAAAGCGACCCTCGCGAATCGTCGCGCAGGTACTCGTAGTACAAAAGGTCGCAGCGAAGTTGCAGGTTCTACCCGCAAACTTTATCGCCAAAAAGGTACCGGCCGTGCACGTCAGGGCGATATTAAGAGCCCGTTACATCCAGGTGGTGGTACGTTGTTTGGTCCAAAGCCGCACAAGTATTCTCTTGGACTTCCAAAGAAGGTAAAACAGCTTGCTCGCAAGAGTGCATTGTCGCAAAAGTTAAAAGATGGTGCATTCATCGTTGTAGAAGATTTTATGTTTGATGAGATCAAGACGCAAAGAATGGCTGGAATACTTGCAGCTTTCGGTCTTCATGAAAAAAATTCATTGTTCTTGACGGCAGGACACAATGAAAATCTCTACAAAAGTGGCCGAAATATTTCAAATCTACTCGTAATGCAAGCCTCAAAGGCTTCGATGTATGAGATTTGGCGCAACCGCGCAATCCTTGTGCAAAAGTCTGCCCTTGCTGAAATTGAGCAGACCTTTAAAAGTGGATCGAAGGATGTAGAAGTTTCTCATATTTCAATCGGAGCATAATAAGGAAATTGATGATGCAGACAATTATTCGCAAACCGCTCCTGACTGAAAAAGCTACCCTTGCTAATGAGAAGGGTGTATACTATTTTGAAGTTGCAATTGATGCTAACAAAATTCAGATATCGGCAGCAATTGAAAAGCAATTTAGTGTGAAGGTTGACGAAGTTCGTACGATGTGGCTTCCGGTTCGCAATCGTTCAATGATTACTCGTAAGGGGGCTATCAAAGGTACGAAAAGTCGTCGTAAGAAAGCGATTGTATCATTGAAACCGGGGTTTACGATTGACGTTTTTACACCGATGGAAGTTAAAACCGGTACGGAATTATAATCATTAAGCTTGGTTGAAGCGATAATTCAATCTAAATAGAAATGGCAATAAGAAATTTAAAACCACGTACACCCGCAACGAGATACTATTCGGTATCAACGTTCGAGGAGATTACAAAAACGACTCCTGAAAAGTCGCTTTTGTTGCCCCTTAAAAGCAGCGGCGGTCGTGGAAATACCGGGCGTATTACCTCGCGACATCGCGGTGGTGGTCATAAAAAAATGTATCGCGTCATTGACTTCAAAAGAAACAAAGAAGTCATCCCTGCTACAGTGGCAACAATTGAATACGATCCAAATCGTAATTGTAGAATTGCTCTTTTGCATTATGCTGACGGCGAAAAGCGCTATATACTCGCTCCAGAGGGACTTGTCGCGGGTGCAAAAATAACAAGTGGTAAGGATTCTGATATTGTAGTCGGCAATGCTCTTCCGCTTAAAAATATGCCACTCGGTACATTTGTACACAATGTAGAGTTGAAGCCAGGTCGTGGTGGGCAGATTGCCCGATCTGCTGGAAATTCTTGCCAAGTAATGGCAAAAGAAGGTGATTTCGCTACATTAAAAATGCCATCGGGCGAAATGCGCAAAGTTCCTATCGATTGCCGTGCAACAATCGGCACAGTCGGTAACTCAGATTATTTTAATATCAGTCTTGGTAAAGCCGGTCGTTCGCGCTGGCTTGGTATTCGTCCACAAACACGTGGTATGGCTATGAACCCTGTTGACCATCCAATGGGCGGTGGCGAAGGTAAGTCAAAATCAGGTGGTGGTCGTAAGCATCCGAAGTCACCGTGGGGTCAACTTGCAAAAGGACTCCGTACGCGACGTAAAAAGAATGCTTCTAGTCAATTTATCATTAAACGTCGCACGAAGTAACGTATGTCACGCTCTTTAAAAAAAGGACCATATATCGACGAGAAGCTCCAATTAAAAGTGGACACTTTAAACTCGACGCGTCAAAAAAAGGTCATTAAAACTTGGGCTCGTTCTTGCACGATCCCTCCGGAGTTTGTTGGACATACATTCACCGTGCACAATGGCAATAAATTTATTCCCGTCTATGTGACGGAAAATATGGTAGGTCATAAACTCGGAGAGTTCGCTCCGACGCGTACCTTCCGCAGTCATTCCGGATCAAAATCAGAAAAGGCTGGATAAGAAAGACCGTATGGCACAGGCAATTGCAAAAAAACTAAATATACAGAGTTCGCCAGTAAAGATGCGACTCGTTCTTGACCATATTCGTGGCAAGAAAGTATCAGAAGCGCTGGCAATCTTGCACTTCATGACGAATCGTGCTTCGTTCGTTGCTGAACAAACACTTCGCAGTGCGATAGCAAATTTTCAGCTAAAAGATGATAATCGTGGTATCGACGTTGAGGAGCTCTTCGTAAGTAAGTGCTTTTCAGATGGAGGTCCAGTACTTAAGCGTATTTTGCCCGCCCCAATGGGTAGAGCATTTCGTGTACGTAAGCGCTCAAATCATCTAACTATTGTTGTTGGGAATAAGGTGCAAAAGCATATTATCGCCCCGGTTGTGATAACACCCGGAAAAGCAAAGAAAAATGCAACGAGACCTGTAAAAGCTAAAGCTGTAAAAAAAGCTAAATAATTGTATGAAATTTAAATCTACCGTTCACTAAAACCTTCAAGCGCTTTGGGACAGAAAACACACCCAGTAGGATTCAGACTTGCCGTAACGCGTCCATGGGACGCGCGCTGGTATGATGATAGGCACTTCGCGCAGAAGCTCGAAGAGGATAACCTCATTCGTTCTTATATCAAAGAACGTTTGAAACGTGCAGGCATTTCTCGTGTAACTATTGATCGCACAACCAAAAGAGTCGTGATCACCATCTACACGTCACGTCCCGGTGTCGTGATTGGTAAGAGCGGGAAAGAAATTGCACAGCTTGAAGAAGAATTGAAAAATGTTACGGTTGGTAAGGAAGTAAAAATTCTTATCAATGAAGTAAAACGCCCTGAAATAGATGCGCAATTAATAGCTGATAATATTGCACAGCAACTTATTGGTCGTGTCGCGTTTAGACGCGCCATGAAAATGGCCGTTGCAACCGCTATGCGTTCTGGGGCAGAAGGTATTCGTGTAAAGTGTGGTGGTCGTTTGGGTGGTGCTGAAATTGCACGTAACGAACAATACAAAGACGGACGTATTCCATTACATACACTTCGAGCAGATATAGATTTTGCTAAGAGCACTGCGCAAACAATTTATGGTGCTATTGGTATAAAAGTTTGGGTTTGTCGCGGTGACATTACCGGCGAAACACCACTCCAAGCTGCAGCACATCTTGCTGTGTATGGAGCTGAAGATCGTGATCGTCGACCGATCGTATCTGCAGCAGGTGGAGAGCGTCGTCGTCGTCGCGGTGGTAGAGGCCGTAGTCGCGGTGGCGCGGGCGGCGGTTCAGAATCATCAGCTGAGTAAGAAAATTTTAGGAATCAGAAATGCTGTTACCAAAAAGAGTTAAATATCGTAAGCGCCAAAAAGGCAGAGTTCGCGGTAAGGCGACACGTGGAGCACAGGTTGCTTTTGGCAGCTTTGGCTTAAAGTCTCTCGAAGGTGGTTGGATTACCAGCCGTCAAATCGAAGCTGTTCGTGTAACACTTTCGCGTACAATGAAACGTGATGGTAAGATTTGGATAAGGATCTTTCCGGATAAGCCAATCACAAAAAAGCCAGCTGAAACTCGAATGGGTTCAGGTAAGGGTAACCCAGAATATTGG
>JANYDV010000229.1 GCA_025363505.1 Bacteroidota bacterium | reverse complement strand
TCAAGGAGGGGTTGGGGTGGTTGATTTAAAGGAGGTTGATTCAAAGATACCTGATCCTTCGCTCCGCTCAAAATTTTCCCGACGGTATTTTCAACAATATAATCAACAATATACTTTGGTGTATAATAGACACCTCCGGCTTTTCGGACTTCGGGTTTGTACTCGATGTCGGCACGTTTGGCAGTTGCGGTTACAACTTTGCCGAGGAACCGCTCGTAGATCGAGCCGAGGAGTTCGATGGGGATATAACTAAAAATATATTTCGATTGGTTGTGCGAAATATCATTGCATATTTGCCCAAAAACTGCGTCGTCGGGTGCTTTGAATGTTGGCTTGTCAATCTGATTCGGTTTGAAGACAATGCCGTTGTACTTGACATCAAGCTCTTTGCTCCAGGCAAGAAAAGATTTCCAGGTGGCGTTCTTTTTTCCGGCGATCTGATCAATAATATAATCTTGCTCGATATTTTTATCTTCGAGAAATCGGATAAAGACCAACCGGTCAATGACTTTTTGGGTCGCCTCGGTTAGGGCTTCGGCATCAAGTGTTTCGTCGGCTTTTTTAAATGCTTTTGCAAGGGCAAGCCGATATTCTTCGAGCTTTGTCAAGAATGCTTCGTCGGTAGGCTTTGCTTCATCGGCAGTGAGTTTTGCGGCACCTTTGCCGCGCTGTTTGGGCAGTTCTTTTGAAAATTCCTTGAGCTTGCCTGCTTCGATAGCTTCGCGGGAAAAGAGCCAATAGATATAACCGAATTTTTCGCGGTCGAGATAGTCGTGGTATCGGAACGCCGCGATCTGCGCAGAGGGATAACTTTTTTGTCGGTTGGCTTCGTAACGGCAATCAACGATATGAAATTCTTCGAAGTCGGTCAGGACACTTACCGGTGTCGCTGCACCTCGCCCGTAGCGGACCAGCTGAAAATAAAATTCAGGATCGGCGAGTTTTCGCGACGGCTTTTTTGCTTCGACAAAAAAGATAGGGTTTTTGTAGTCGGGTTTGTGATAGAAGGCATAATCGGCGCGACGCCCCGACGCCGATGCATCCGGATTTTTCTCGACTTTTACTTCTTGCTCGCGCGGATTGGTTTGGTATTTGTGTCGGACATCCCACCCGAGAGCTGACCAAAATTTATTGATGTAGTCTTCGCGGACTTCTGCTTCTTGATATTTTGGCGAAAGATAATGGGCTTCGTTCGCCTCGAATTGCGCGACGAGCACCGTAATTTCGGAGTATGCCTGTTCGAATGATGTCATAGTGCAAAGATACGGTAACTTAGGAATGCTCTTTGCGGGCAGATATTATTCCTTTCGATTATGAATATCAATTCATCGAAATTGTGTCACATTTGTGGGGGCGGGGTGCGTTAGTGTTGTATATTTACTAACAACTTCATATTCATCTAAATGTTACAGGAGACAACAATGAAAACTACTCTTACACAACGCATTTTCTCAGCTACTGTTGTAGCAGCATTCTTACTTCTTTCGACCACGTCATTTGCGGCACTCAATGCCTATTTGAAACTCAAGGGGACCAACGGCAAATCATATACTTGTACTGCCGATGCGAGCGGACAATTCAGCTTCAAGGACGTTCAGCCGGGCACTTACAAATTGGTTTGGGTTTTGCCAAAAGGCGACGGCGAACCATCGGGTGCATGCTCGATCGAGATCAGCTCGTTCTCATGGGGCGCTACGAATACATCAAGTGTCGGCAACGGTGGCGGAATGGGTGCTGGTAAATCAACCGTAACCACGACCACCACAACCACCGAAACAACTACGACACTCGACCAAGCCGGAAAATCGACTCCGGTAACACGTTCGAACATCAGCAACAATCGTTCGTCAGGTGCCGGCGCGGGCAAAGTGAGCGTGCAGGATCTTCATTTCACTTGCGATGCGTCGAAATTAAAAAGCAGCGTCGAACCGGGCGGAATGTACGAGACCATTATTCTCGAAGATGTCATGGTTAGCAGCGTATCCTCGCCGAGCGGCAAAGTCAGCGCAGCAAGTTGGGATTTAGCAAAGTCAACGCGGTAAACGCCGAAGTTAGCGTATCAATAAAAAAGCCCCGACACACCGTCGGGGCTTTTTTTGTTTTATAGAAACAATTTCATTTTGAAGTGTTTAATCTGTCATTCTCACACAAGTACCCTGTCATTCTCACGAAACCAATTCCTGTCATTCTCACACAAGCATTCTGTCATTCCCGCGAAGGCGGGAATCCAT
>JANYDV010000227.1 GCA_025363505.1 Bacteroidota bacterium | reverse complement strand
GACTTCGGTGGCGAGGTCGAGCGTATCCTCAAGATGGTCGATGGCGTAGTGCTTCTCGTTGATGCTGCTGAAGGCTGCTTGCCACAGACCAAGTTCGTGCTTAAAAAGAGCTTACAACTCCATCTGAAGCCGATCGTTGTTATTAACAAGATCGACCGTAAAGATGCACGCGCCGAAGAAGTGCTCGACGAAGTGTTCGAGTTGTTTATGTCACTTGGAGCGGCATACGAACAATTAGAATTTCCGGTTATCTATGCAATCGGTAAATTTGGTATCGCACAAAAGACTTTAGCAGAAGAAGGCACAACCCTTAAGCCTCTTTTTGATACTATTATCCAGCACGTGCCGCCTCCGCCGGGCGAGCTTGACGCACCGTACCAGATGCTTGTCGCCAATGTTGATTGGTCAGACTATCTTGGTCGATTGGCTGTTGGTCGTATCTTCCGTGGTCGTATCCACCCGGGCGATTGGATCACCCGTATCAAACACGATGGCACATTTGAGAAAGCAAAAGTGTCAAAGCTATTTGCCTTTGAAGGCTTGAAGCGTGTTGAGATCGAAGAAGCCGGTGCCGGTGAAATCGTACAGATCGCCGGTCTCGAAGATGTGCATATCGGCGAAACACTTGCTGATCCTACAGCGCCGGATCCATTGCCGATCATCAATGTTGATGAGCCAACGATCTCGATGAATTTTTCGGTGAACGACTCACCTTTCGCTGGTCGCGAAGGGAAGTTCGTTACCTCACGACATCTCCGCGAGCGTTTGATTCGTGAGCTGCGCAAGAATATTTCTATCCGTGTTGAAGACGTTTCGCCTGATACATTCAAGGTTGCTGCTCGTGGCGAACTTCAACTTGCTATCTTAATCGAGACCATGCGACGCGAAGGCTATGAATTTTCGGTCAGTAAGCCGGAAGTGATTATGCAAGAAGTTGATGGCGACCTGATGGAGCCGGTCGAGCAAGTGGTCGTTGATGTGCCGGAAGAATATGTCGGTACTGTTATCGAAGCACTTGGTCATCGCAAAGGTCAGATGGTAAATATGGCAACGATCAATGGTCAGTCACAGATCGAATATCACGTGCCTTCACGCGGTATGATCGGTTTCCGTGGCGAGTTTATGACCATGACTCGTGGTACAGGACTCCTGAATCAATTGTTTTACGATTACGAATCGTATAAAGGTGCAATCAGCACACGTTCACGCGGATCATTAGTATCGCTCGAAGACGGCGAGACGACAGGTTATGCAATGGAAAACTTGCAAGAGCGTGCCGTATTCTTTGTCTCACCGGGTACGAAAGTTTATCGTGGTATGATCGTTGGCGAGAATAGCCGCGAAGGTGAAATGATCGTGAATGTCACGAAGAAAAAGCATCTCACGAATATGCGCGCATCGGGTTCGGACGGAGCGTTACAGCTCGACGCACCACGTACGCTTTCGCTCGAACAACAGATTGAGTGGCTCGACGATGATGATCTGCTTGAGATTACTCCGGAATCAACTCGCTTCCGCAAAAAAGAACTCGACCCAAGCGTCCGCTTCCGCCAAAACAAGAAAAAGGCACAGATGGACGAGGCATAATACTCTACAATGCTTTAAATTGAAAACACGCTATCACTGATAGCGTGTTTTTTTTATTACTTTTTCTTTGAAGGCATTAGGGATATTTCTTTTTTCTTTGCAGCTGATTGATAAATTGCCTCAACAATCCGCATTCTCTTGACAGCATCGTCACCGCTTGAAATAAGTGGTACTAATCCTCGGCAAGTATTTACGAAATGGCGTAATTCGTTTTCGTATGATTTTTTATAGAGTGCGACTTGTGAGTCCGTCTTTGCAGGTGTAAGATTAATTAAGTTGCCGGCAACTTGTTTGAATACTCGAAGCGGGTTGACGAATGCTGATCCGTCTTTGCCGAATACATTGCAATAGAAGAAATCGCCTTCGCGATGAAATGTCCAACTGGTTTCGATCGTTAACGTGACTCCGTTTGCCAAACGAATAAACACCGCTGCCGAGTCTTCCACTTTTTTCGTAAATTGATTATACGTTGTTGCACTGACAGTCTCAACATCGGGATAATTCAAGAGCCAGAGCGACATATCTAAGATTACTATGCCAAGATCAATAAATACTCCGCCACCCGATTTTTCTTTTTGCTGTTGCCAAGTTGCAATTGAAGACTGTTGCTTGAGCCATCCTGATTTAATGTAGTAGATGTTGCCGAGTTCGCCGGTATCAATAAATGACTTCAAGATCATCGCATCCGGACGGAAGCGGTTGTTCATACCGACCATCAACTTGCGCCCATATTTATGAGCAACATCATTAATCTCTTTTGCCTCTTTGGCGCTGCGAGCAATAGGCTTCTCGACAAGCACGTCTTTGCCACTCTGCAACGCTGCAATAGCAGGGGACTTATGCTGGTCAGTTGGGGTGCAAATATCCACTGCCGAAATTTCGGAGCCGATACTTGAGGTTAATAAAGCATCAATCGACTTAAAGGTCGAAGTAATACCAAAACGCTCTGCAATGATCTTTGCCTTACGTTCGTCGGGGTCAACGATAGCACAGACTTCGACATCTTGCATCTTCTTTAAAATAGGCAAGTGAATGACCTGCCCCATATTTCCGCTGCCAACAAGCGCGATCTTCAGTTTATCCATACTGCAAAAATACGCATTTCAAGTACGAAAATAAAAAATTAATCGTATTGTCATCTAAGCCACAGTGGCGAATGGGTCATCCAACCAATCTCATTTCGACTCAATCAAGTAGCGAAGAAGGAAAACTTTGTAAATATAATCCCGATTTTACTTTCGTCTCGGGAATTTATCATTGCAAAAACAAGTAGATAGAAGCACGAATATCTACCAATGAAACTTACTGACTATTGTATCGGAATCTTGCTTATCCTTGCCGGATTCAGTGTAGGCTGTACCAGCGACACAACCAACCCGAGCGGAGACTTCACCCGTATTAATGTTGCAGATACGGTGCACTTTGGTGTTGCTGGCGGCACAAAAGTGATCTTACTTCAGCCCGTAAAAAGTACGATGATTATTCGTGTTGCTACTTCGTCATCACTCGCCGATTCGGTAATTATTATTTCCTTTGCCTCTGCAGCAGTCGCCGATACCTCAAGGTATCAATTCCGCAAACATTTTTACCAATTGTCGGACACACTCCATTTCTATTTTGATAATGTGGTAGATTCTATTGCAGCCGTCGTGAGGGATACTCAGCAGATAAAATTAGATTCGATCTGGGTCACTACGCCTTCCTTCAATCCCCCAAAAGTACTTTCGATATACCGATAGGGCAACAAAACAGGTAAATTGGTGTTCTCTTTGGTAAGTAAATTATTTCTGTTTGATTGTATGAAAAAAGTATTATTTCTTTTCGTGTTATTCGTTTGCTCGACTTCAGCCCGTGCGCAGGTCTTAGCAGAATTTTTTAGCAACACCGATTGCACCAATTGTGTCGTACCGGACAATTTATATGATGATTATGTTAAAGCGCATCCGGATCTCAATATCATCCAAGTGATCTATCACAATAGTACACCATTCCTCAACGATCCCTTCTATCTTGCTTCACAAGCTGATGTCGATGCGCGTCAGGATATTACTTCCTCGAATGCACATTACAACGTCGAGGGCGACCCTGTTGGTGTAATTGACGGCATCTTTTCTGCCACCGGCAGCACCTCGTTCCCAACATGGAAAACTTCAACCGAAGAAGCGGTTTCATTTGGAAAATTGCAAGCAACACTCGTTGTCACAGCATCACTATCTGCCGATGCAAAAATGAATATTGATGTAAAAGTTACCGTTGCTCCTTCGATTACCAAAGTATATGTACTGCCTTATGTCATGTTGGTCGAGTCTGGTATTGTTTTTGCAAACCCAAAACATTTCGGAAATCCTAACGGCGGTTTGTGGAATAATATTTTTCGTGCCGCAGTACCAAGAAAAGATCTTGGTGAGCCATTTGTCCTTACAGATACTGTGTTGCACTATTCTTACGATGCAAACGGTAAAACCTGGAATATGTCTAATATGAAAGTAGTCGTTGCGATGCAGGATGTAAATCCGGTAGGTAAATCCGGCGCAGCGCTCTATTCTTTTGCGATGTATGGTATCGGACAAACCGCGCAGGGTATTCAATTAGCCGGGGTCACCCAACTACCTTCATTTGCTTCAAATCTTGGCGAACCTACTCCAAACCCTGCATCTTCTTCGGTGTCAGTACCATTTACGCTTGCTCAGCCCTCGTTTGTACATATTGCTGTTAATGATATGCTCGGTCGTACTGTCGCGATCCTTGCAAATGGAGTAATGAGTGAAGGAAATAACGCAGTTGCGTTTGCGCCGAAAGAGCACACCGCCGGTGTGTATATAGCAATGATGTCTGTCAATGGAAAATTTATCGGCTCGAAAAAGATTGTGTTGAGGTAAGATTTTTTTAAAGGTTGTGCTGTGTTAATAAAAACTTTTCTTCACGCGTTTGGCGAAGCTATTCCGCTTACTGCGGCAGGTTATGAAAAAGATGCGGTCGGGCTTCAGGTTGGCTATGATGATGGAGAAACACTTCGTCGTGTGTTGGTTGTCTATGAAGTGACCGATGAGATTATCTCTGAGGCAATTTCGATCGGTGCCAATCTTATCATCGCCTATCACCCTCTTATTTTTCCGAATATCTCTTCGATCACCGACTCGACTCGGACGGGTTTGCTCGTTCGACGTTTGATCGTATCAAAGATCGCCTTATATGTCGTACATACTGCTTTTGATGCTCAGCCTGAATTTGGCACAAGTGCATTAATGGCAAGAGCATTAGGCTTAAAAAACATTCAAACACTTGCTCCGCTTACTGATCGCCTTGAAAAGATTGTTGTTTTTGTGCCGAATGCCGACCCCACGATCGTAGAGCAAGTTCAAGCGGCAATGTGGCAAGCCGGAGCCGGAAATATTAGTAATTATGACGAATGCTCTTTCTCGGTGGAAGGATATGGTACTTTCCGAGGTAATGAGCAGTCACACCCGGTTATCGGGCAGCCGCTTGTGCGAGAAACCGCATCAGAAGTTCGAATTGAGATGATTTGCGAAAGGTGGAAAAGCCAGTATGTCATCAAAGCAATGATTGGCGCCCATCCTTACGAAGAAGTAGCTTATGATCGATATCCTGTAACGAATTCACACCCCAAATATGGTATGGGAAGCATTGGGGAATTTGCCCAACCAATGCCAATAGCCCAGTTTTTAGAGTTTACGGGAAAAATATTTGGCTCAGAGGTTTTACGATACAGCAACAGTAACAAAACAGTGATTAGTAGGGTAGCGATGCTTGGGGGCTCGGGAATGGACTATTATTCGATGGCACGGAATGCAGGAGCCGATGCCTTTTTGAGCGGTGATATCCGTTATCACGACTTTTATAAAGCCGAGCATGACCGATTACTTTTGGTTGATGTTGGGCATGCTGAAACAGAATGCTTTGTTGTACGTGGAATGCTAGAACAGGCGTTGCGTGTTTGGAATGTCGTAGATTTGCATAATACAGATCAGCACTCTATCGTTGTGGGGTCGGGCATTCGACCAAATGCCGTACAATATTACATAAGAAAATCGGAAGAATTGTGAACGAAACATTATTAGCGTTATATCAGCTTCAGCATATTGATACACAGCTTGATGAGTTGGTATCGAGTCGTGGTGAATTACCTGTTCGTGTCGAAGAAATGCGTGCAGCACTTGTTGAGCGCGAGAACATCCTTGCGGAGATCGAGCGCTTTGCGCATGAGCACCAAGCAAAAGTTCGTGCACTCGATACTGATGTGACCGATCATCGCGAGAAATTGGAAAAGTATAAAAAACAACAATTCGATGTCAAGACGACACGTGAGTACGATGCGATCACTTTCCAGATTGAAGACGCAGACCGTCGGTTGAACGAAGGCACCGAGACGATGGCACGTCTTTCGATGGAGCTTGAAAATGCACAAGCCGATGCTGATGCTGCGCGTAATGATGTTGCACAGCTTAAAGAAGAATTTGATGCGTCAAAGAAGCAGCTCGATGAAGTGATGCTCGAAACCGCAGCAGAAGAAAAGAAACTCACTAAACTTCGCAACGACGCCGCAAAGAAGGTGACGCCGCAGTTTATCTCAATCTACGAGCGTATCCGCCCTGCAAAAAATGGGCTTGGTATTGTTGCCGTCCGCGACGGTGTTTGCGGCGGATGCTTTAATGCAATTCCAAGACAATTGGTACTCGAACTCAATCGCGGCGAAAAACATACCGTCTGCGAGTATTGTGGTCGTATCGTCGTCGGCGAGCCGATTGCCGTTGCCGTTGATGGCGAACGCGTGAAGATCGTCTATGAAGTTGATGCCGAAGAGGCTGAATAAATTATAAGAATTGTGCTTGCCATCGGACGGTCGCATAGAGCAATCTATGAGGAAAGTCCGAACTCCACAGAGCGGCGTGCCGATCAAGAACTTGTTTCGATAAGTTGCAAGATTGGGCAGTAAAGAATAATCGCAAGAGAATACTTTATTGACAGCGCAGTGTCGCAGAAAATAAACCGCCGTGCGCAAGTACGGTAAGGGTGAAAAGGCGGTGTAAGAGACCACCGTACCGTTTGTAAAAACGGTAGTCACGATAAACCTCGCGCGGAGCAAGACCATGTAAGCGATACGTTCGGGCAACCGAACACTTGCGGCTCGCAAGCAGTGATCGCGGGTAGGTCGCATAGATCAATGACCGTCTCCTGTGAAAACAGAAAGACAGAATTCGGCTTACAGATGGCAAGCAGTTTTTTTTATGATTATAACTTTAGAAATCTAACTTTTGTAATTATTCATATGAATCTAGGACTAATGAAGCAGAAGTTACTTTTTACATTTACCTTGGTTCTCTTACTACTATCTTTCTTTTATATACCTTGGGTTGAAACCGACACTATGGTTGTCAAAACCGCAGCACATGGAACAACGGGCTCTGTACTCACCTATAATTTTTCCGGCAAATATTACCCATTTTATGAAAAACCTGTGCCTATAATCACGGAAATAGACAACAATACTCTTTCTCATGAGGAATTTGTTTCATCAAACAAGTACACCAACTTTGAAGTTGATATTCGAACGCTTTTCTGCGAATGGTTAGCAATTATCTTGCTAACTACAAGTATTTATCTGATTCTGATCCCGCTTAAAAAGATAAAGAATGGAACCAACTCCTCTCAATCTTTATAACCCGTTTTATTAATATTATTTGACTCCCAAGCGATTTGAGTTTTAACAAATATTACCTCCAAACTTAATATTGTGTAGTTCAGTTAACTGTCACTTGTGAATTGTCATAATCTCATTGGAAATAATGTTCATTCATTACAAATAGTATTCACCCACCATTCGCCCAGGGTTGAAACCCTGGGCTATGTATCATTCTGTCCGCTGAAGCGGACGTTTGGTGGGGATGAGAGGTGTCGTTGTATTCAAGGATAGAATAAGGATTAATTTTTATATGGATTTCTCTATCCGCTGTTCGCTCCCGTCGAAATGACTTTCGTAAAACACTAACCACTGCCCAAGATTGAAATAACTTTTGGTAAACACTAACGACCGGAGACTGACGACTACTCTCTTCGGAGCGTTTTATTTGTAATTCTCGTTTGGTGGATATGCAAAGCCAGATAAACCTGCATTTTAACTTTTCATTTCTAATTCCAAACTCCTAGTTATCTTGAGTCACGATCCATACGCTCCCCTTCGAGTACCGGAATTTCGGTTGTTCCTGATTGCCCGTCTTGCAATGACAATGGCATTTCAGATGCAAGAAGTGATTATTGGTTGGACGGTTTTTGCTCTGACCAAAGACCCACTGGCTCTTGGGTTGGTTGGATTGGTCGCCGTTCTGCCCGAAATATCAGTGTCGCTTTATGCCGGGCATCTGAGTGATAGAAAAGATCGAAAAGTAATAACCCTCACAGCCATGAGCTGTTTGATGATCCTTAGTATAGTCTTTCTTATTTTGACTCTCAATATAAATGAGGCATATCATTCCTATGGGGTATTGCCGATCTATGCAATCCTATTTTGTGCGGGCACATCATTTGGTTTCCTGAGTCCGTCTATTAGTGCATTCGGCTTGCAGTTATTGCCGGAAGAACTTTATGCCAATGCATCTTCATGGCGAAGCTCGACGTGGCAAACCGGAGCCATTGCCGGACCGGCACTTGGTGGATTGCTCTACGGATTTATAGGACCTACCTGGAGTTTTGTAGTGGTGGTCGGTTTTATTGCAATCGCCATTTCCTGTTTAGCAATGATACCAAGCAAGGGAGTGCCAAAGTTAATAGAAGGCGAAACCCTTGGCGAAAGTTTGAAAAAAGGGATTCAATTTGTTTTTAGAAATCAAGTGATTGTAGGTTCACTTTCTCTCGATTTATTTGCCGTGCTCTTTGGCGGCGCTGTTGCGATGCTGCCGATCTTTGCAAGCGATATTTTGATGATCGGACCAACAGGTTTCGGAATCCTTCGCGCCGCACCATCTATCGGAGCAGTTGTGATGGCACTCTATATGACACGTCGACCATTAAAGGGATTTATCGGCAAACAATTATTCTTTGTCGTGCTTGGCTTTGGCTTGACCATTATTGTTTTTGGGTTGTCACGGAATGTCTATCTTTCGCTGGCGATGCTTGCAGTTGGAGGCGCATTCGATTCTGTCAGTGTCGTGATACGCTCGACACTCTTAAATCTTTCGACGCCAAATGAAATGCGCGGCAGAGTCGAGGCAGTGAATATGATGTTTATTGGGTCATCGAATGAGATTGGCTGGTTCGAGTCAGGTGTTGCGGCAAAAATACTTGGGTTGGTGCCGTCGGTTGTTTTTGGCGGCATTATGACATTGGTATCGGTTGGGGTAACGTCGAAGGTTGCGCCGGTGTTAAGAAACCTTCGATACGAAGACCTATTGCATTCTACAAAACCATCGGAGCAAACAAGCGATGACAAGGCTTGAAAAATTACAACAATTTTTAATCAGCGACCCAAACGATAGCTTCACCAATTATGCGATAGGGCTTGAGTATCGGGCTATCAAAGATTATACGAATGCGATCGCAACGCTCGAAGCACTGCGCGCGAGCGACCCAAATTATCTTGCAACCTACTATCAGCTTGCCGATTGTTACCACAACTTCGGCAACGATGATGCGGCACGGAAATGCTATCAAGATGGGATGATAGTTGCAAAAGCGATTGGTGATACGCATACGTTGTCAGAATTGCAAGCCGCGTTGGATGAACTTGACGATCAATAATATTTTACTATGTCAGTACGAAGCAAAGCAGTAGATTTTTTTATTTCACATGAAGTATTGCAGTTTGGCGATTTTACGTTAAAGAGCGGTCGCAAGTCTCCGTATTTTTTTAATACGGGAAGACTTTGCAGTGGCGAAGAACTTTCGACGCTTGGCGCACTCTACGCCGAGCTTATTATTTCAACCCCTGAATTTGCAAATGCAACCGTGATTTTTGGTTCGGCGTATAAAGGTATTCCTATTGCAGTCTCAACATCTATTGCAATGTCAGAAAAATTTGGCAAGCCTCAGATTCGATCAGTGAGTGATCGTAAAGAAGCAAAGACTCATGGCGATACAGGCGGATTCCTTGGAGTCTTGAAAGCGGGTGATAATGTTGTGATCGTTGATGATGTTATCACAACAGGTGGCACAAAACTGGAGTCTATCGAAAAACTAACAAATGCTGGTTGTAACATCCTTGGTATCGTGATTGCCTTCGATAGGATGGAGCCACTCTCGAAATCAGGACAGACTGCGCGAGAAGAATTTGCCGCACAAAGCAAACTCCCTGTGCTTTCACTCTGCACGATCGAAGATGTCATTGCCGTAAAGCCCACATTTGCTTCGCAATATAAAGAGTATCAGTCGAGAGTTGTTGCTGAGTTGCAATAAGCATTGCTGAACGGCATCTCGTCAGTAGATGTTTGACATTCTATGGCACGCGTATTACTTGGAATGAGCGGTGGGCTTGATTCATCGGTTGCGGCATTGCTTTTGAAACAACAGGGGCATGAAGTGATCGGG
>JANYDV010000217.1 GCA_025363505.1 Bacteroidota bacterium | reverse complement strand
TGGCAGGATTCGAACCTACGAATGGCGCCTCCAAAGGGCGCTGCCTTACCGCTTGGCGACACCCCAATCCAGACTTTTGTTAATCAGAATGGCTTGGTACTCCTTCGAGCGACGAGATAACAGATTGCAACAATCGGTAGTTCTCTATATTTATCATCGGATTTGACACCCCTCGTAATTGCACCATCGAAAGCTCATAATAGCGAATTCCAGTCGAAAAGACAACATACCGCCCATACGCCATGCTATCCCCACTCCCACGACTGATCTCATAATTGGCAAAACGCATTCCATATTGTGCAAAAGTCTCCGGTGAACGAGTGATCGTAAAACGATCGATCTTCAGACGATGCAGATTAATTGATTCTTCGGCTATCGACAGCAACCCACTTTTCTGATATCGCATCCGCAGATCAGCCGAGCCGGGTATCTCGATTAATGTCATTGCCCATGTTCGTTCGGGGTTCGTATAGGTGAAGGCGACGTTTTCGAGTGGCGCAATGTGCTCAAGATTTATCTGAAGCCAGCCTTTAGGATACTTCCCTGCCAGATCGCCAAGGGGCGAATGAAAATAATCGTCTTCAAGCGATTGTGGAAGCAATTCATAGAAATGCTTTTCCGGTATGAGCTTCGGCGTCGAGTAAAACAACGCACATCCCTCAACAACAACCAGAAGCGAAACAAGAACGACTACTAATAATGATTTCACGAATGCAAATATACCAGTCAAAATAAATCTATATTCTAAAATAACAACAACGCTGCTGTAACTTTTATGACAGTAAAAGTTTTAGTGAATTGCATCTTTATCAAAAAACGCTATGAGCATATATAGCCCGTGAAGACGGGCATCCAATTGCAGTCTCTATGGCTTCCCGCCTTCGCAGGAATGACAATTGATCGGGTGATTGACAGAAACACTAAAAAGACTATTAGTAAACTTGAGTCATAAATAAAAAAAACGCGCTCCGAAAGAAGCGCGTTTTTTTATTGCAATCTCGTTACAATTAATTTCTTGCTAAGCGGTAGTCTTTTACCTTTGCTTGATCTTTCAAGTCACTGAGCCACTGTTGGAAGAAGCGCTGCATCTTCTCTTGCGAAAGTTGTTGGTACAACTGAGGCTTCTGTTGATCGTAGGCGGTTTTATCGGCAGGCTTCAAGTCGAGAAGTTTTACGATAAAGTATGAGTTTTCGCCTTTGATCGGTTGGCTGATTTCGCCGACCTTCATTTTATAAAAAGCAACAGTATTAACCGCATATTCCGACCCAAGCTGAGCAGTTGCTTCGCCGGGGGTCATCGTCACGGTAAACGGACGGAAGTTTGAATCTACTGAGGAAAGTTTCTCAAGTCCGTCACCTGCGCCGAGCATAGCACGCAATTCTTTTGCTTTTGGTGCAACTGACTCGACCATTTTCTGACGAGCAACTTGATTCTTAATCATCTTCTTCAAATCTTCATCAAGCGGACGTACGCCTTTCGGATACGCCTCAGTGACCTGAGCCACAACAGATAATTTCGAATTTGCCATCCGAACGGCTGTTGTGATATCTCCGGTATTAAGCTCGAAAAGATAATTTACCCACTGCGGATTATTGAACATCGTCTGTTGCGATTTTTTCTGTACCGCCGGTCCGTCAGCAATGACTTTCAAGCCCATATCTTTAGCAGCAACATCAAAACCTTTTTTCAATGCTTGCTCATGGAAAATATTTGCTTGTTGGGTGGACATCTTAATCGTTTGCGAGCTCGGACGAATTTCCATCGGAATCACTTGCACAATAAGTTTGCGCTTTGCTCTGCCCAAGACTTTGATCAAATGATAACCAATCGTTGATTCGATCGGTCCGACGACAGTATTTAATGGTGCAGAAGCGGCTGCGGCTTCTACCTGAGGAACATACATTTTCTGTCCCATCCATTTCATATCACCACCGTAACGTGACGAAGGATCCGCTGAATATTTTCGAGCCGCATCTTCAAATGTCCCGCCAGCAGTAATGCCATTAAGAACTGTCTGCGCTAACCCTTTCGCACTATCACGATTTTCCGGACGACCAAAGCCGATCAGAATGTTTTGCAAATGGGTAAATTCGCCGCCTGAATCAACTTCGGCTAGAACTTTGAGTACTTTAATCTGACCGTTGCTTGCGCTGACGATCACATCACCGACTTTTGCATTAAAAAGTGAATCTGGATTGCTAAACCCGGCAAGCATCGCCGGCGAAAGCGGCTGTGCTTTCTGAAACGGTGCATCGCTATAATCATGTGCTAACTCTGCGAGCACGCTATCACTTGTCGTGCTCGGAAGTTCTTTCCAACGTTTGACAAGTGTTTGAGCACGCTCAACGACCGTCAAAGAATCACGGCTGGTCGGCAATTCGCGGAACACAACAAACTTCAGTTTGCGTCCTTCTTCACGTTTGAACTGCCACTTGTGATCTTCGTAATATTTTTTGATCTCGTCGTCATTGACTTTCGTTACGAAATCACGATACGCCGTTGGCGCCGGAGCGACCTTTACGACCTGAACCGTTGCCTTCGAACTTTGTGCTTCGAAGCGGTCCCACATTTCGCCGTTGGTCAATCGAATAGTCGAGAACAACATTCCCTGAAGTTTTTCGCGCTTCATCTGTTCGCGAATGCCTTGCGTCAAACCAATCACGATCGAATCGTTTTTGGGGTTACGAAGTTCTGCCCAATATTCCGGCTGATGGAAACGACCAACCGAATCAATAAACCCACGTTTAATATCTTCAGGTGGATTATAGAACAAACGTTCGCGCACCTCTTGATCGGTAACGGTAACGCCGTACTCTTTCAACTTTTGGTCAATCAACTTTTGAGTGATTGCTTCGTCCCACGCTTTTTCGTTGAGCGATGCTTCTTCGGCTTCACCGAGTGATTGCTTTTTTGATTTGGCTAATTCCGATTGACGAATTTTGCCGTAGAGGTCTTGGTATTCTTTGTTGGAGATACGTTCGCCGTTGACTTCGCCGATCTCATCACCACGAGGACCGCTCTTGAAAAAATCGCCTTGTGCGCCCCATTCAAAAATGATCATTAAGAGAAATGCACCTGCAAGACCGGCGAAAATCACCGTCATCCGCTCGCGCATTTTGTTCATTATCGCCATAACTGTTGCGTAATTATAATAAAGACGTAAAAAGCCCTATTCGAGCCTATTCAAATCGTAAAATACCCCTGAGAAGTTCCGTTTTTCACCATTTTGAACCACCACTTATTCTTTTTTTGCTTATAACAAGGCATTTGCAAGCACTTTGTGGATAACCAAATAGCACAAAACGACCTACCCCATCATTCATTGACCAATCGGCAACACGATCGAAAATGAAGCCGGTTGAAACGGCTTCGCGGTCGTGGTAACAAAATGTTCTGTTTTTTTCGTTATTTTCTGTTGCACCACATAGCCCAGATATTGCACAGCGCTTCCGACGATTGCTCCCGCAAGGACATCTGTGGGATAGTGGACACCAAGGCAAGGTCTTGAAAAACTAACCACAAGCGCATACAATGCTGACGGGGCGATGACATACCATTTCGGAAAACGCAGTGACAACCCGACAGCAAGTCCCCAACTTATTGCCGAGTGACTCGAAGGGAATGAATATCCCGATGCCGCACTATCAAGACGTCGAACGCCCGCGATGGTATGAAATGGTCGAAGGCGGTGAGCAATCGGTTTTAAAATAAATTCTTGTAATCCGATCGTCACCACGGTCGAAGCGGCAATGGTGTATCCGGATATGGAGTTATCACCCGAGGATAGTCCTGAAATCACCAAACCAACAGGCATTGCGATTGCCAACGGCATAACCGATTGCGAGACAAATAACATCGACCCATCAAAACAATGACCGCCTTCGCCAAGATGATTGAGATCATACAACAAATGCTCGTCGGCATTGCGAGGCGAATGAAATGCACTATCGCCAGAGTGATCGAGAAATTGCCCGCGACTATTTGTCGGAACAATCCCGATACTCAAGAGCAGGAACACAATAATTATGTTTGGTAGTCTCGACCTTTCCATACAACGGTTTTTTGTGCATATTGAAACGGCACACACAATAGAAAAAACAACAGATATACTTGATAGACCGGGAAATATGGCAAGAGATAAGTCGTCTTCATCGAGCGCATCACCGGAAGTACGATCAACAGATCACCGAGAAGTTTGATTATAATGATAAACAACACATTGATCGGACTCAGCAGAAACGGCGCGGCGATCATCGTCGCCCATCCCAGATAGCCCAGCAACAAAATCATCCAACCCGAAGGACCAATTGACTTTGCTCCGCCGACGACCCAGCGCTGTTTCTGATGCCACCATTGCCGCACTGATACTGGTGGGTTGGTCTTGACCAATAAGTCGTCATTTGCCTTAAATTTTACATCCCACTCCGAGCGCCACATCGCACGAAACAGCTCGACATCTTCGGTGACACTAAACGGAATCTTGCGGTAGCCGCCGATGGCTTCGTATGCTTTTTTTCTGATCGAAAGATTATTCCCGATGATCGAAACAGGAATACCGATATTAATTGCTGCCATACTCATTCCCAGCAATTGCATCATCTCGGTTGATTGCGCGGCATCAAACGGTCGGCTCGAATTCAAAATCGTAATGCTGGAGACCATACCCGTGCGATCATCATACCATTTCAGATAATTATTGATCCATTGCGGAGAGACCTCGCAATCAGCATCAGTGATAAACACATACTCCCCTGTTGCGGCATCAATACCATGAATCAAAGCATTTACTTTTCCGCCTCCGCCACAATTTTCTTTGCCGTCGGTGTTAACTATCTTCAGGTTCGGAAGGGTGTGTTGCCACTTCGCAAGTATCTCAGGCGTACTATCGTCGGAATGATCATCAACGACAATAAACTCAATTGATTGTAGCGGATAGCTCAGTTTCGAGAGTGATTCGATGCACCGACCAATATGTTTTTCTTCATTACGAGCGCAAACAATGACCGACACTCTTGGCGAAGCATCGCTGCCATGAGATACGCCACGATTTCGAAGCCCTTTCATCAAGCCAACCACAAAGCCGGCGAGTGTCAGAAAATAAATACTCGCAAAAACAAATAAGATCATTCAGAAGTAAGATATTAATGCCACTCGATCACTTCAGCATGAAAATCAAGTAAGACGGTGTTCGGGTCTTGTCCGTGAAGCTGCATCACGATCTTGTCGCCGATCTCCAGTGCGCCCGTGCCTTTTGGGGTGCCCGTAAAGAGCATATCCCCTGCCTTGAGCGAACAGCGCTTTGACAAATAATTGACCATCATTTCGGGCGAGAAGATCATCTCTTTGGTAAATCCACGCTGCCGAAGGTCGCCATTGACATAGAGCGAAAATCCGAGGTCTTCAAAAGTTGGTGCGCTTTCGTATGGGATGAAATGACTGATCTGAGCTGAACCGTCAAACCCTTTCGCCAGTGTCCAAGGCAAGCCTTTGGTTTTAAACTCATTCTGCAAGTCACGAAGTGTAAGATCAACACCGACACCATAACCAAGGATAATCTCGCTTGGGTCGTAGGCATGAATATCTCTGCCGCCACCGCGAAGCAACAATACCAATTCCCCTTCAAATTCTAATTGTTTCGACGCGGGGGGGTATTCGATCACATTGTACGAACCATGACGCAATGCACATTCCGGTTTGACGAACACAATTGGGTTCGTCGGTTTTTCATTGCCGAGTTCGAGAATATGATCAACATAATTTCTCCCCACACAAAAGATCGTGCCGCTTTCGACAGGGGTCTCGTCAGGATGTTCGACATCAAATATTATTTGCATACGATAATAGCTTTGTTCGAATGACATTACACAACGTTGTGTAACGAATATACCAAAGATTTAGACATACTGCCCCGAAGCCCAACCTGACGACCATGCCCATTGGAAATTATATCCGCCAAGCCAGCCGGTCACATCCACGACTTCACCAATAAAATATAAGCCGTTCATCTTTTTGGCTTCCATTGTTTTCGATGACAGTTCGTCGGTATCAACGCCGCCTGCGGTCACTTCTGCTTTTGAAAATCCCTCTGTGGTTTGCGGGGTGATACTCCAGTGGTGAAGCAACATTTCGAGTGATCGCATCTGTTCGGCGGTGCATTGATCAACAAAATAATCGAATTGATATTCCTCGCACCACCGATCGGCTAACCTCCGTGGCAACAGATTTGCCAATCCGGTAGAAATTTTTTGGTGACTTCGCTCGGGGAATATCATTTCGGTATCAGGCAAAAGGTCAATTTCAAATTCTTTTCCTTCGCGCCAATAACTTGAAATTTGTAATATCGCGGGTCCTGATAAGCCGCGATGAGTAAATAAAATATCATCCTCAAAACGTGTCTCGCCTATTCGGACTCTGCCTCGAAACGATACACCCGATAACATTGAGAATTGCAATGCTTCCCGATCGCTCCAGACAAGTGGCACTAATGCCGGTCGCGGACGAATGACGTTCAGCCCAAATTGCTCAGCGATCTCGTAGCCAAATCTTGTTGCCCCCATTTTCGGTATCGATGCACCACCGGTGGCAATCACTAATGATGAGCATCGAAATTCTTTTCGCTCAGTCGTCAGAACAAACTCATCCTCTTTGGCAACCGAAATAATTTTTGTATTGGTTACGATCGTCACACCATATTTCAGACACTCCGCGAGCAACATCTCGACAATGTGCTTCGCACTTTCGCGACAGAACAATTGCCCATCTTTTTTTTCGTAGTATGCTATCTGATAGTCTTCGACGAGTTTGATAAAATCATACTGCGTATATCGGCTCAACGCAGAACGAACGAAATGGGGATTTCCCGAAAGAAAAGCATGCTCGGTAATATGGGTATTCGTAAAATTACATCTGCCGCCGCCCGAAATCAATATTTTTTTTCCCGCTTCGAGCGCACGTTCGAGCACAGCGGTTTTCCTGCCGCGTTTTCCTGCTTCGATGGCGCACATCAGCCCGGCTGCTCCGGCGCCGACGATGATGACATCATAGTGATTCGATTGCTCCATAGAATGACAACACTTCGCAACACAAGAAGTAGTGTGCGTTTAGGATGCGTAAATTTCAAGCACCGATAATTAAAATACTTTTAAGCGAATATCAAATCCTGCAGTGATCGTTCGAGTCGGCGGCACAAGCACGCCTGAGGTTGCAGGCGTTGTGCGTTCGTAGCGATAAAAACCTTCGATGGTCAATTGCTGGTTAATGTCATACGAGAAACGCGGCTCGATTGATGTTTTGGTAATGCCACCGTTGCTCGTCCCTCCAAGATTGGTCAAGATCGTATTAAAGGTATAATAAAGATCACTGGAGATAGTCTGACTAACATTTAACGACAATCCAAAATTGTTTTTGAGGTTCAATTTAATAAATGGAATCGTTACCCCTTGTTTTTGAAAGTTCGCGGTAATACCGAATGTTGTAGAAAGTCGTTTAGTAATTCTATTGAATGAATAATCCGATGCCCACTCCGTTTGGGTATCATAGTTCAAACTACCCGAGAGTTTTCCGCCCCAAACTTTATCCCAACCCAAATCAAGTGCAATCAACGGACGGAAGCCATAAACAACCGTTTGGAGTGTCGAGAGTTCTATACTATCACCCGGATTGAGTTTGAATGTTCGTTTGTAGGTGCCGTTGTACCCATGACGGAACGAAGCACGATCGGCAAAGGAGAACAACGGAAATTTCTCAAGACCCGACCAATTAAATGAATAATTCAGTCGCGGCAAATATTCGCGGAGCACACCCGAAAAGAATGGCAATGTCTCAAAGCCTTGCATAAAGCTTTCTACTTGCAATTGATTTTTTGTTCGTGGGGCAAGTGCGTCGCGTTGGGCATCGGTTGTGGCACCGGCAGCAGCAGTTTTTTCGATCCACTTCTCGCCAACCCGCTTAATGCCACTTTGAGAAATATTCAAGAACGGAATGGGTGGTATCGAAAGAAACGTACGCGAGACATCACCGGTCTTTTGTACTGTCAACGGAGTAATGCTTCCGTCGGAGCCAATCCGGAGCGCATCGCGCTCATCGTAGGTAAATTCGGTTTTCCAATTTAAATTGATACTCGCCCCTGCCCAGAGTGTTCGGCTGGTTTGAAATTCGAGTGTATTCTTTTGGGTAAATACATCATTAATGTCGAGATTCTGGTTCGGCACAATATTTCCCTCACGAAGCCCGTGACGCACACCGAACTGCACAAACGGAAACTTCGGCACAAACTTTATCAACAGTCTGCCATGCGGATCAGTAATGAGACCCATTTGATAAGCGCGAGATGGTCCGTTGTCATCGGTTTCGGGTGCAAATATTCCTTTGGTCAGGAAGTTTGAAATACCCGGTCCGTTGCCTTGGAGAGCACTATTCAAACTATAATTGGTCTGCGTAAAAGTAAATTTCGTACCGGTCCAATCAAAAAATGGTTTTTGAATAAGAGCCTTAGCAATATCACGTGCAGTGATCGATGGCAGTTCTTCTACCACTTCGATCTGAGGAAGTTCGGTTGGTGCAACCGGAAGTAAAATCGTGTCACTCACCGACAGATCATCTCTTTCGCCCTCCGAACCAACTCCGAGACTATGATGCAATGTATCTCTCCCAATCTGAGGAACACTATTCTGACGTTTTGTCGTATCGGTTTTAAGCGGCGTCGGCGCTTGTGGCACCACCGGTCTTTGCCCGGGCACATCACCGACTCGACGCAAATTCGGACGTCCCATCATCGGATCAATATTCTGCGGTTGTTCGGTTTGCGCATACGGGTCAGACGCAATAGGCTGATTGGGGTTCTCGATCGATGTACCGGCGCGACCGGGTGGTCTGCCGCGCTGAACAGCTTTTGGTGCATCTGCGCCAAAAATATCGAGTCCCATTTCCTTCAGATTAAAATCTAATCCTGCAACAATCGTATTATTCCATTGCCCGGTCTTAGCATTTTGCAAGCCCGTCTGCGAGTTCGACCATTTATAGTCAACATTATAGCTGAAGACAGGACGAATAAATTTATCGATCCATAATATCCACGGCAATCTCGGATTAGTAGTAATTCGTAATCGCTGTTGTTCGTAAAAATCTTTTCCGAGTCTGATCAATGCACCGTTTTTGAAGAACACATCACTGAGTATATGTTTGAACGACTGTTGATAATAATATACTGAGTCATACGAATTATCAGCGCGGTTATTGACCGTGTATGTTTCGAGCGGGGTTAAGTTATTGGCAACTTCTAATGAGTAGTCTATCGTCGGAGAGATCAACCCGTTTTCAGAAATTTTCCAATTAAACGAAAGTGCCCGATTGGCGATCAAGCTTCTGTTAATAAACGGTACAAGACTCCGCAGAATATCAAGCGTATCACTATAAAGCGACCCCGGGAAAAACTGCAAGGTCGAAGAACGATTCAAATAATGCAACCTACTGCGAGTGACACTTGCCGAGAGTGTAATGCGTTGCGGAAGAAAATTAAATTTATAAGCAGAATAACGACCAATATCAAACGTCGAGGGGCTAACCCACGATAGCGGCGATACCGACACGTTCGGCAATTGCGGCAAATCATATAGAATACTTCCGGTCCAACTCCAATTGCGATAATATTCATAGATCGGCGTACGAGTAAATTCTTCACCATATCCGAAACCATACACTAATCTATTGACAAAAGCCGGGAGCAAAAAGAAGGAGCCGGGGAAATTAAATTGCACACCGGTCGCGCCGATACTATTTCGTACCGAGAGTGTTTCGTTGGTACGCTGAACCGAATCGGTCATCCGTTTTGCTTGCTCGGCAGTGAAGCCATTTTGTCCGACTCGTTCTTGTATCTTAGCAACCGCACTTGAAATTTCGACGTCGGTGTTCGGCACATATTTCGGCGAGAGCAATGTCTCGTTATGGGAAATGACTAACGGAAATTTTGAACCACGTTCGAGCCAGGTTGGCAATATTTTTTCCATCCTGAACTCACCCGTCAGCCCCCAACCAGACGTTAAGGCTCGGTTGAGATTAAAGCGTTCATCCACTCGATGGAAGTCAGGATTTTCATGAATAAAGTTTGCTGTGACAAGTCCAAACTCCGCCAGTTTAGCTTGCACACTTCCATTGACTGCAAAATCAGTTTTATCATTTGCCTCAAGCAAACGAAGTTCGTCGAACCATACATCTGTTGTCAAGCAACTCGACGAGCTTTGATTTTCAACACCTAAGGTAAAGACAGGCGCATTCGTAATATTTGGCGTACCAACCACCGTATAGCTCGAACCAAGCACTCCGTCATTTGCAGGCTCCGAAACAGTATCTGATGAGACGCGCTTCGTTGCTTTGAGTGCCGACAGCGTAGAAAAATTTACATGAATATTTTGCCAGTCTTTTACTAAGGGGCGACGATATTGATAATAATTATATTTATCACTGCCAAAACGGAAATAGACCCAGACTTTATTTGCGGTATCTGCAATCGTGCTGATGGCATTCGGCATTGATCCATCACCGTGCGCCCAAATAGCCATCGAACGATAATTAAACAGATCGTTCGGAGCGGGAAATACCTTGACGGCTTCGCGCTTTGAGTTCGATGCTACGCATTTTAATTGTAAATTGATTGATTGTTCATTTGCCAACTGCGTTGTCGCACCGCCTGCCACACGGTCGCGCTGAGCCCCGGGCGGCACGGTGTAGTTCGTCGGCACACCACTGTTTTCTTCTAAATTGACATAACTGACTTGAAAAGAAGTATCAGCCAGAACATTTATTGGGTTCAACCCTTCTTTGCCGCGTGTCCACTGACTGCCCGAAAGTTTGATGTCATAGAAGCGAACGTGCAATGGCTTTGAAAATCCTGAAACCCACAACCGGTAATAAGAAATGTCCGAAAACGAGGAATCGAGCGTTCCGACGATCTTCTTAAATGAAGTTATTGGTATTCTGAATTGATACCAGGTGTTGTTCGTATTGCCGATGATATACGGATTATTTATCGGATCAATTGGGATTTCATATTCATAATAATTATTGTCGGTATTTACATTCAAGTCATTATCAAGATCTTCAGTGTCCGGTGTGTAGCCGCTCGAACGGTCCTGCTCATTTCCTTCGGTGCCGTTAATGTTTTCATAATTCGAGACACTTTGGTCATAGGAATAATTATCATTATTCGGGTCTTGAGCATTTGCCGGAGTAGGGATTTGATACGCTGATTTTTCTTGATCGTTCGACAGTGTATCAAGCCCGATATCTTCACCCGGATCGTAGCGTCCGTTGCCATTTTTATCTTCGGTTTCTAACTTACCGTCGGGTATGACATCTTCTGATATTCTTCCCATATCAAAATGGACAACTCCGTTTTGCAAGTTACCGCCATCGCGCCCGTCTTTGATATTCATCCAAAACTCGATAGCATCTGTGTTCGTTGCAAGGACGTTTAAGCCCTGATAATACTGCGTCATACCAGCCCAAGTATTTTCAGGTGCTTCGTTCAGATCAGGGTAATGATTATAAATACCTGCTCTACGGGTAGGGTCAAACTCGACATCAAGCACTTGCGCTTGTTCATTTGCCGAGGCAACACTTTTGTTTGGTTTAATATCGGTAATGCGAACATCATTGGGATATGGCTGATACCACCACATCTTCGATTTACGCGAATTGATCTGGTCGGAAGTCAATCCCCTGCTGAGATAATTATCAGAGATTGGTTGCGAGCTATGTTTCCAACGACCATAGGTTGTATTGAGCGAAAACTCGGTTCGTCCGCCTTCGAAATCATCGAGATAAGCAATGCTTGCATTGTTATCAATCGCCATTGGCGATTTTTGTGTATTCGGATTCGGCAATGACAGAGCGGCATCGAGCTTGAAATTTATTTCCGATTTTTCGCGTAAATTAAAAATTGGCAATGCATTGAGCCAATTCGTCAGCGATGGAAATGGCACTTTGTAACTCGCGTCGCCGCCAAGAATCCAA
>JANYDV010000213.1 GCA_025363505.1 Bacteroidota bacterium | reverse complement strand
GTTCCCGAAGATTTTAGTCCTTTGGGTCCTGCAAGAATGCGTCTTTTTGAAGATGGGGGGAGTGCAATGGGCGGACATCCGAGTGTTGATCGCCAAATGCCCGTTATTGCTTCAGCAGATGGAATTACTACTACCTTTCGTGCAAACTTTACCGGAACATCAGCCGCAGCACCAAATGCAGCAGGGATGGCAGCACAACTGTTGGGAATATTACCATCCCTACAAAAGGATGCTGTGCAAACGCGTAATTTAATAATGCAAAGCTGTATTCCCTATCCCCAGTTCTCTGCACAAATGGGTGCCGGAAAAACGAACACATTCAAAACCATTTCAACGGCTCTTTCTCTTCAACCCGGCTCAACAGCCTGTGCAGCATTTTCGACTACTCCGATAGAGCGTATATTAACTAATGACATTACAGAAGAATATACTTCACAAATCAATCTCAGTGGTTCACCATCATCACTGACACAAATTCATGATGGGTTTGTTTTTCTCGATCTTGAGTTTGGACCCCCATTCCAATCACATATACTTAAAATAGAACTGAGATCGAACGATGGAAAACGAGTCGTACTTTATGATGATGGTAATAACCCTCGCAGTGTACCTCTAATGACAGTCTTCGCATTGCAAAATACAAGTCGTACCGCGGCTCCGGATTATGGCATTACGATTCCGCAAGGAGTATTAGACGCAACGACCCCGCCCTTGCAAGGTACAAATCCAAAACAGACTTGGTCACTGGTTATTACAACATCAGGATCGAGACCGGCTTCATTTGCAAATCCTGCAAGGATATACCTCCAAAACTGGGGTGTGTACTTCCGATAATTTTGTTCATTAATCAATCACACTTATGAAATATCTACTCTGTTTATTGTTGCCAATTGGTATGCTCATCCTTTCTGGATGTCCGGGAAATGGTGGAAACCATCCACCAGCAACAACAAATCCTTCTCCACAAGGAAATACCTCAACAATCAGGATCGTGCCTGCAGGGCTTAATTCCAGTATTCAAGTAACGCAAACCCCTCAAGGCGGTCCGCCGCCCACTGCTAATGCCGTTCACATTGGTATGGTCACGCCTCCGGGAATAATGGGGCTGAGTCTCTGGAAGTCTACTGATGGGGGTGCAAACTACATTGATTTGGGGAGGCAGTTTGATAACTTACCACCAACTAATGCCCCAATAACAGCATTCTATCAAATAAGGTGTGTCGATGCAAACGTTCTACAAATAATGCCTTTTAATACACCCAACGGACTATTCTCAAGTGTATTTAATTTTACATTTCCCCCTGTCGGCAACCCCCCAATGCCACCGGCGCCTAAACAGGTATCGCTATTTGTAGAAGACGATTTCTACAACTATAATCCGTAAGCAAATTATTACGGGGTTTATTAAAATCTCAGCAACACTCGGTTATTCTTATTACCAATAGCCGAGTGTTTTTTTATGTCTTGTACTGAATGTTAACGTTCACTCAATCATCAAGCCGTTCGTTTTCTATAATTTGCTCTAAATGAATGATTATAGCTTTTAGCTTTGCGGAATGCTTATCATTCTCGAAGGTGCAGTTTCTAATAGATTCAATTTCACGGAATCCGTTCTCAACAGCACGCTCGATCATCATAATATTTTCATCTGGTTTCCCTAAAAGATTGTATAATCCGCCCAGATTAAACATCAGCATCCCACCAAGATCTTCTCGTTTTTCAAGAATTTGAAGTTCATTGTGCGCCATTTCGGAATTTCCCGACCAATGGTAAGCATACGCCAGCATCATTCGCAGCTGAATAGAACTTGGATCTTTTTTTAATTCTTTCTCAAAGAATAGAATCGCGATTTCAGCCTGTTCTACTAATCGTGTTGGTTCGTCGAGCTCACCTAAACATACTAAGACATTAAAATGAGTTGAAGATTGCTCGTGAATCGCGAGCGCTTTTTCAAATTGCGTTAAGGCGTCTTTATAATTATTAGATGCAGAATAAATATTTCCAAGATAACTATATGGCAATTCATTATGGGGGTCAAGTTCGATTGATTTTCTTAACGTTGCTTCGGCAGCAACGATGTCTTCTTCTAACCATTCGATCTCTCCTTGTATCCACAATGTTTTGGCTGTTTCTCCTGTAATATTTTTTGCTTTTTGGAGATTATCTTCAGCACGCTTCAGCCATTTCAGTTCGCGAGAACACTCACGATAAAAAATCGCACACGCACTTGCGGACATCAAATATGCAACATCAAATTTGGGGTCGATGGATATTGCTTGTTCGTAAAGCGCCAGTGCCTGCTCGTAACCCGCACGAGTGAGTTGGCGATGTGCTTCTAACCCTCGCAGATAAAGCTCATAGGCTTCGGGGTTGTGAGTGGGTTGATCGGCAATGGTCTTCACTTCTTGAGGAGACAGTTTTAGGTTCAGTGCATCGGCAATTTGCTTGGCAACTGTTTCTTGAAATACGAAGACATCATCGAAGGTGCCGTCGTAACTACTGGTCCATAATTGTTGGTTCGCCTGGGTGTCGGTCAGTGAGGCGGTGATACGAATTTTCTCGCCTGCTTTACGGACACTGCCGCCGACAAGATAGCGAACATTGAGGTCATTTGCAATTTCTTGCGCTTTTGGATGATGCTTTTTATAATACATCACATCGGTACGGCTCGGTACTTTCATTGTATCGAGTGCGCCGAGAGTGTTGATGAGTTCGTCAACCATTCCATCAGCGAACCACTCATTATCTTTTGCGGGCGAAAGATCATCAAACGGCAGTACCGCAAGACGAACACCACCAGTATCCGATTGGGTGTCTGTTCTTGGTTGATTGGGAATGCGGTCGCCACGCTTCGATCCGGATTGCATTACGGCAACTGCGGCAACAATCGCATCGGTATTTTCGATAAATACTCGTTGCAGTCCGGTCAGATGATATGCAAACTCATCGGGCAGGGCAACCTTCTCGATAAAAATCGGCAGGAGTTGTTTGTGTCGTTCGCCGGCAAGCGAAAGTTCTTTGCGGACGTTCTCGCTCTTGAGCGATGAAGGCGATAACAAGACAGCAAAAATTTTGCAGTTATTAATAGCATGCACAATTTCTTTGCTCCAGCGGGTTGCGGCATTGAGTTGGTGCTGATCGATCCAGACATCATAGCCGGCGTCACGCAATTTGGTGACTAATGCTAATGCACTTGGGCGGTCATGGGACGAATATGAAATAAAAATATCAGCCATTAACTGGGGAATGGATCAACGAGACTATTTGGAAAGAGATGATTTATCTTGTCGTTTTTATACTGTGGTTATTGATCATCGCACCACTGCAACAGTATGTTCGCTATGAAAGGATTCGCCGTGAGCGGTAAATTCTTTAAAAAGAAACACCCCTCGAATTGAGGGGTGTAAAGAGTTGTTTTACTCTCGTCGAAATATCCTCGCGGGATTGATTATTTCGTGAGAACCATCTTACGCGACTTGACGAAGTTTCCAGCTTCAAGACGGTAAATATATGTTCCCGACGGAATGCTCAACGCTTGGTATTCATATTCATACTTACCAGCTTCCATTGACTCACCGTCAATCAGTCTCGCCACTTCCTCACCAAGGAGGTTCATGATCTTGAGTGTCACTTTCTGACGCTCAGGGATCGAGAAGGCGATCGTGGTTGATGGATTGAATGGATTCGGGTAGTTCTGCTCAAGCAAATAACCGTTCGCAAATCCCGGATCGCGATGGACATCATTGGTAAAGTTCAGGCTATGCCAGAACCCTTGACCAACACTGTATTGCGAACCCGAAACTGTGCCGACTACCGACTGTCCAATCGTCCCATTCATAGAATAGGTACCATTAGAAGCCGGGCCACCACCTGCGCCGATTACGCTCGATTGGATCGTGTATTGCGCGAAAGCACTAGCTGTGCTCAGCATAATACAAGCTCCTGCGATTAGTAATCCTCGAATGTTCATTTATTTTTTCCCTTCGATATAGTTTTCGTCGAGAGAGAGTTCACCGTTATATACAAAGAAAACGCCGCTTTTGTTTCATATTTTTGGGTCGAATTGTGAAATGTGCGTTTTGGACTCTTTTTTGGCTAAATTCAAGGGAATATTGGGGTTATGGGGAGATTCTCCCAACTGATCTGTTGTCGCAACTTCTATATTTTTGCAGTGTTATATTACATAATAGGAAAAACAACAATGAAACACTTATTGCTCTTCATCCTTCTATTGGTTATTATACCTGTCGCAAACAAGCCCTTGTATGGTCAATCACCGTGGGGTTGGTCTGAGCCTTCGCCTCATGGAAATAGCTATAGGGCTCTTTGTTCAGTGGACTCTAATATTTTTTATACTTGCGGTAGTATCGGGACGGTTGTGAGAGGTACAAGTAATTTATCAAGTTGGGACGTTACACTAACAACTCTCGGAAGCACAAAAGCATACGATCTAATTGCATTTTATAATCGATATCGAGGTATTATGTTTGAAAAACAAAATATCTTAACAACAAGCAATGGCGGGCAAACATGGGAAAACCAACAACATGATGCAACAGTTTTTGTTCGGAGTGCTGCCGCTTTTAGATATGATGGAGTGGCATTTGCTGTTGGCAATAAAAGTATAAAGTATTCAATGGACTGGGGTAAAACGTGGATTGCTTCTACTATCCATACCGCAATTGATAGAGCTTATAACGATATTATTTTCACAAGTAAAAAGATAGGATACGTGGCGTCGAGTAATGTTATTTTTAAGACCATTGATGGAGGATTTACCTGGGATAGTGTTGGCTCCGTCGTTAAAACTTCAGGCAGCAAGTTTTGTTTTGTGAATGATAGTATTGGTTTCTGGGCAAGCGGTGTGTTGTATAAGACGGTCAATGGAGGTAAAAACTGGGCAGTTGTTAGTACCTCTGCTGATATAAGAAGTCTCAAATTCATCAACCCAAAAGTCGCAATTGGTGTTGGAGTTTCTCAGTTTATGTACAGTAATGATTCAGGCAATACATGGGCACAATCCCTTTCCAAAAATTCAGGAAGTGGACCCTTTAATATAATTGTAAACAGGGATGGAAGTGTAATTTCAACCGACCAAAGGAATATGTATAATTCGATTGATTCGGGTAAGACTTGGAAAACCATAGGTCCACACTTCACGGGCACTTCTAATGGTGCATCTCCCAATTACATTTCAGTTTCTTTTTTAAAGTCAGGAATTGGATTCGCCGTAGGCACGAATATTTCCGGCTCAACGGACAAAGGCAAGAGTTGGAATGAGATGTATCCCCTTAATACGGCAGATTATTTAAATTCTGTTGATGCTTCAGGTGATAGCAATGCCATTGCAGTTGGGAATGGAGGTAGAATTCTATATACTGTAAACGCAGGGCGATCATGGGATTCTTTACAATATACCAATTTTGTAAACTTGAACAGCGTCTCATTTATTGATACGATGACTGCTATTGCGGTCGGTGATTCAGGTACGATCATTCGTACAACTAATCGTGGGAAGAGTTGGACAAGTATTGCTTCAAATGTAACAGCACCTCTTAGTAGCGTTGATTTTGCTAATTCGAAAATAGGATTCGCTGTTTCGAATGAACATGTAATATTAAAAACAGTAGACGCAGGGCTGAGTTGGTCACTCGATTCTACAGCTGGTTGGCTTAAATTGCACTCTATCTCATGCCTTGATTCTAATCACATAATTGCAGTAGGCGACTTAGGAAGGGTAATCAGAACGTCCAATGGAGGAAAAACCTGGCAAATATTATCTTGCGATCAAAATCTTAATGCAGAGAGTGTAACATATCTCGATTCCTTGCATGTATATATTACTGGTTATGGTAGAGCCTATACATCTTCTACTGATGGAGGCCTAACATGGCCAGCAACTTCTAGCATAATTACCGACAACTTTCTGTTTAGTGGTTTCTATTTTACACCTGATACTGCCGTGATGGTTGGATCAGAGTGTATTCTTTACAAACCCGCACTTCGAGTTACAACTTGGTTTTTAGGAAAAGATTTGACACAGTATTTGCCGATGGATACCTTAGTAACTATTGATACACTGGGTGTCAGTCTCGGTAGCAATATCCCTCTCTTTTCAGTAAAGTTAATTCCGAACCCCGCACACGATGTTTGCAAGCTCCAAATTGATGCTCCCATGTCCACTACTTTGCAAATAAAAATTATTAACTCGACCGGTCAAGTTATTTATAGCAATAAATATACAACTTCG
>JANYDV010000139.1 GCA_025363505.1 Bacteroidota bacterium | reverse complement strand
CCAATTTTACGACTATTCGCAAATCCATCAAGCGTTATCAAGTAATCGAAAAGATGGAAGTTGATGGTACGATCGAAAATTATACGAAAAAAGAGCAGTTGATGATCGAGCGCGAGAAAGACAAACTCGAAGCAACGCTCGGTGGTATCGTTGATATGCGTGGACTTCCGGGTGCAATGATTATCATTGACATTAAAAAAGAACACATCGCAGTTAAAGAAGCTCGTACGCTTGGTATCCCGATTTTTGCATTAGTTGATACCAACGTTGACCCTGATTTGGCAGACTATCCGATCCCTGCAAATGACGATGCGGTTCGTTCGGTACAAGTGTTTATTCATGCCTTCGCTGATGCGATCATTTCCGGTGGCACTGCCGCCAAAGCGAAGAAACTTGACGACGGCGCGATGAAAGAACGCTTATCAAAAGAATCAGGCGTTGAAGAAGAAGCTGTCGCTCAGGCATAAGTATTAGGTTACTGCTATTGTAACTGACCGCGGCGAGCCTCTAACCAATGCTCGCCGTTTTTATTAAAGTCTAAAGTTTAATTATTTGAATTGGAGTAGATATGGCAATCAGTGCAGAATTAGTAAAAAAATTACGTGACCGTACCGGTGCCGGTATGGCAGATTGCAAAAAAGCCCTTGAAGAAGCTGATGGCAATGAAGAGAAGGCGCTTGATATCCTTCGTAAAAGGGGTGCTGCCAGCGCAGCGAAGCGTTCTGATCGTGTTGCAAAAGAAGGTGTCATCGTTGCTGCTGTCTCTGAAGATAAGAGCAAGGCACTCATTGCAGAAGTAAACTCCGAGACCGATTTCGTTGCCCGTAATGAATCTTTTGTTGAGTTTGCCCAAGATGTAGCACATTCAGCACTGAAGACCAGCCCGAACTCGCAGGAAGAATTTTTAATGGCAAAACTTTCGAATGGAATTACCATTCAAGAAGCCGTCGGCGAGCAAACCGGACGTATTGGTGAAAAGATCGAAGCTCGCCGTTTTGAGTTGGTTGATACCGGCGATGGCGTAGTCGCCAGTTACATTCACCCAGGTGCAAAACTTGGTGTGCTTGTTGCGCTCAAAGGTGTTAATGCCGAAAAGGGTATTCCGGTTGGTCGTGACATTGCGATGCAGATCGCGGCAATGAATCCGCTTGCTCTTTCTCGTAATGATGTGAATTCAGATACGATCACCAAAGAGATTGAGATCTACCGCGTTCAATTAAAGAACGAAGGAAAGAAAGACGAGATCATCGACCGAATTCTTGGCGGCAAAATGGAGAAGTTCTATCAGGATAATGTTCTGCTCGAACAAAGCTTTATTAAAGATGCTTCTAAGACCGTGACAGATCTCCTCAAAGAAGTCGGCGAAGGCGTAACCGTTACCGGTTTCGTTCGGATGCAGCTCGGCGAAGAGCATCATCATCACGCGGATACTAGCACACAAGTCGCGTAATTAAGCATTTCTGATTATTTAAGACCCGAGCGATGCTTGGGTCTTTTCATATCTGAGCGAAGCAACCGATTTTGAGCGTATTTTTGTTTCGTATTCTTGTTGTCACATTTTCATCCGACCTATGCCACAATCACCAAAATACAAACGCATTTTGCTGAAGCTCTCCGGAGAATCGTTGATGGGGGGACGGGAGTTTGGTATTGACCCGGCAGTGGTTAACCAATTTGCAGATGAGATCATCTCTGTTCAGAAATTGGGTGTTGAGGTAGCTGTTGTAGTAGGTGGTGGAAATATTTATCGAGGCGTCGAAGATAGTATCGATGGTGTCCAAAAAGTCCAAGGTGACTATATGGGGATGCTGGCGACGATGATTAATTCTCTTTCACTTCAGAACACTCTCGAAGCCAAAGGTATTTATACTCGTCTGATGTCCGCTATTACGATGACACAAATAGCCGAACCATTTATTCGTCGCAAGGCGATGCGTCACCTCGAAAAGGGGAGAATCGTAATTTTCGGTTCCGGCACCGGAAACCCTTATTTTACGACTGATACTGCTGCCGCACTTCGCGCTTCAGAAATCAATGCGAATGCTGTATTCAAGGGCACTCGAGTCAATGGTATTTACGACTCTGACCCTGAGAAAAATCCGAATGCACTTCATATCCCTCAGATCACCTATGCTGAAATGTTGCAACGCGGTTTGCGTGTGATGGATATGACGGCGATTGCACTTTGTCAGGAAAACA
>JANYDV010000141.1 GCA_025363505.1 Bacteroidota bacterium | reverse complement strand
TCCTTTGGTCTCAAGTATTTCAGCCGGTACAAAGCCCTCACCGATAACCGAGAAATGCTCAAGTGGTTTGACAGAACCGGATAAAATCTTCACAAGCTTGCATTGCATCTGTGCATTAACGGTGAATTTGTATGGGACACTTGCATCACGGTCATTAAGTAGATAGATCGTGGCTTCGCCTGCAACAAGTGTGGTCGGGACCATCCACGAAGCGACACAGCTATCACCGACTGACTTATAAGAGCCAAGGGATGTATAGATCTGTTTCCCGTTTTGCTCGATTCGTAAAATCGGCACATCTTGCTTTACCCATGCTAATAGTTTTTCAGCAGAACATTTCGTTCTGGCAATGACTTGTTCAGCATTGGGATTTTCGAAAATGATTGCTGCCATTTGACCGGCAGTAATTTCTTTAGGGTAGCTATAGATTTTTAATCTGCGAGCTTGTGAATGCCCGACGAACAACACTACTAACAGCAGTGTAACAATAACTGTACGCATTTTTTTCCTCCAATGGCGGTGAGATGAGCGCCGTCACACAACAAATATATTCCATTATTACCAACAGCAAACGTGAAAAACGGTTGCACTCATATTTTAGGGAAGATCACGATAATAAAAAAGGCAGTTGCTTTCGCGACTGCCTTTTTTGAACTTACGATAATACAGCGATTATTTTGCCGGGGCTTGTTGAGGTGGTGCTTGTTGTACCGGAACATTGCCGCCTGGTGCTGTCTGGATTGGCGATGCTGCAGGTGCCGGACCTTCGCGAAGAGGATTAACCGCCGCACCGGGTCCTGAAGGCAGGAATAAACGATTAATGGCGATACAGAGCACAATAAAGACTGCGGCAAGGGAAATCGTGCCTTTGACGAGGAAGTCTGCCGTACGGCGAGCTCCGAACATCGTACCGACCGATCCTGGGGCTCCGAGAGCACCTGCTAAACCGTCACCTTTTGGTGATTGTGCCAAGATCATCGCTGCCATTAATAAGCCGATAATCATTATGATAACTAAAAGTACTATAAACATAGTTTTTCCTTCAAATTTAGGGCATTCCATAACAGTATTCCACCGAAAGAATTCCGAGGAATCTACGCAAAGCACTTACGCATCAACAGGTTCTTCGTCCGAAAGCACCTTCGTTGCATGAGCCATTAAGTCTTTTATGAGGCTTTCGTCGAATGGTGTGCGCATCCCGACTGACTTGAATATATCAAGGACGCTCATCGTACCGCCGATGCGGCAAAGCTTCAGATACGCTTCGATCGTCTTGTCATGATCTTGCGCATCCATTAATGCAAGTTGCATTGCTCCGGTCTCGGCGATAGCATAGTCAATATAGTAAAATGGCATTCCGAAAATATGACCCTGCATATACCAACGTGCAGATTTATATTCTTCTGCTGAACTCCAGTCAATGCCGGGTTTGTATATATCCCAAATCTTATCCCAAGCGGTATCACGCTCATCGAAGGTAGCAGTAGGATTTTCATAGACCCAATGTTGAAATTCATCAACGATAGCAATGTAGCACATAACCTCAACACCATCGCGCCAACGATTACGGCGGAATTTTGCTGTAAGCTCTTCATTGAAAAATTCATTCATGTGGCGCATCGAAAGATATTCCATCCCCATCGAATGAATCTCGCAGGCATCATAGGTAGGTGACTGCAAATCTACCGACTCGATCACTTGCGATTCCCAACCCTGGAATGCATGACCCATCTCGTGGGTCAGTGTACCAACATCATCACTATCGCCGGTCGAATTACAGAGAATCGCAACACGACCTTCGTCGGAAAATGTAGTACAATACGCACCCGCACGTTTTCCTTTTCGATTTTCGAGATCAATGAGCCCTTCATTGCGCATACGTGTAAAATGCTGACCAAGCAAGGGTGAAAGCTGATCAAAAACGCGTTGTGCCTTTTCGATCTGTGTATCAACAGGGGCAATGCCACCTGGTAATGTAAAAGCCGGATCATACCCAGTATCCCAAGGCTTCAGTTTGTCATAACCCAAACGCTTTGCACGAGCTTCAAAAAGCAATGTCTGAACCGGCACGATATATTTGCGAATCAACTCACGAAATTTTTTGGCTTCTTCGATACCGTAATCGGTACGACCCATTGCTTTATAGGCTAACGGGATAAAATTCTTATGCCCGAGATTGCGACCCATCTCATCACGAAGTTTCACCATTTGGTCAAAGATCGGTGCGATCTCATTACGATGTTCGAGAAACCAACTACGCTGTGCGATGAATGCCTCTTTGCGAGTTGGCTCATCTGCAGAGCTCAAAAAATTTCTTGCTTTTGCAAGGGTCATCAATTCACCACCAATAGTTACTTCTGCTTGGGAAACAATTTTGTCATATTTTGTCGAAAGCTCCCCTACTTTTACTCGCAAATCAGAATTGACTGTTGCAAGCGGTTCTTGCATCACTTCGATTACATCAAGCAAATGTTTTCCGTAACGCTCACCGATCGCACTTTTATGTTTTGAACTGAGAATAGCACTTAAAAATGTAGCGTTTGCTTCATCAGCAGCAGGCTGGACATGCTCGCGCTGATACTTTTCGGTCTCTTCGCGCTCAGGATTGGTCATATCTTTATTGAGCGAATGATTGATTCGGCTTGACTCGCTACCAACAAACGAATTAAGCGCATTCAGATCAGCATAAAGATCGAGCCATTTTTCACTTCCGGCGGCTGCTTCGGCAGCAGGAATTCGATCAAGGAGCTTTTTATATTCCAATTCAACAAACTCTTGAGTCAGCGTGCCAGGGCGATTCGGAAAGTATTTATACGTCATTATTCCAACTATTCTAAATTGACAAAAAGTAATGGATAGTAACCAATACCCAACTGGAAATATCTCTAAAAAAGCCTACCTAATTAAACCTATATAAATACCCAAAATAGACCGGACCCTGTTAATAATTTTACACACTCATTTATAAATTCATATTTTTCAATTAGTTGTCAGGGTAGTAACCGCGTTGACGTGGCACTCTGCATTTTATTTCTAATTCTTGTTTAAGAAAGGGGTTTCAATTTGTATATTTGCACCCCCAAATATGTGGGCTGGGAGGGAGAAAATATGAATGAGGGAGTTTCTTATGCTAAAGTTCGTGATCTTCTTGCACGTTCAAAGGGTCACTTAGAAACCCTTCGGGGAATGTTGGAAGAACCTGACGCAAGACCAATAGGCAATTCCCCGATTCGGGATGAACATCTGCGTCAGTTAATTGACGACATCGAAAGCTATCTTAAAGAATAGACCAAAAGCCCTCATTTCTGAGGGCTTTTGGTCTATTCGGGCTTTTTCGGCTTTATGCCCTTTGCTAATCTTTTGGCATCAGATTTTATAGCCCTGTCCACCTTTTTTATATCTTCTTCGGGGGCTAAATTTTCAGGGAATATGCCCTGTTTTGTAAGTACGGCTCTTACCTCTTTATTGTTTTTTACATGTTCTATTTCAATTGGAGTTTGCCCTGTCAGTCTTTCGTTTTTTGCAACATTAAAGCGAGTAATTTCCATTGCAAAGTCTTTGGCTTTTACCGTGACTGTTGGTAAATGATCGGCAAGTGCACCTGTCTTAACACCAAGTCTTTCTTTCATTTGAGCAGTACCATGACCACCAAACAGTGCTTGATCGCCTTTATGCTTAATAGCTCCGAATCCCGCCCCATCAATTCCTCTTTGAAAAAGTAATCCACTAAAGAGCTTTTCAGTCTCTTTTAATTTTTCCCTCGCATGCAGGCGTTCTAATTGATTTATTCGCTGCTCTAAGATTTCAAATTTGCGTGTTTGAACGGCGAAATAGCTCATCGCAAAAGCAATGGGTTCTTTTGATGGGTCGCCATTCTGGGCGACAAGGTAACAGGCATACCGCGTTAATCTTACGTCCGAAACTTCTCTTCTTGCCTGAGAACTGCCAATAATTTCCATCTTCGTGAAGTCACGAAAATGGTTTTCCGGTTCATTTTCGGCAGTTTTACAAGCAATTTTAGCCTTTTGTATGACCTTCCAAAAATTCTCCCACCGGACATATCCTAAAAGCTCTTGAAGAGAACGGGCATCCCAACACTCCGCACCTTCAAATTGATATGCTCTACTTTCAAAGTCGTTCGTTAGTGATTTAATAACTTCTGCATTCATAATTTCGTCTAAAAAAGCTTGCCAGTATGATTTCCCTGTGTGACTTGTTTTTTATAATCTGCCATTATGCTCTAACAATATGGCACACAGAAACACTCAGTACTCCAATAAACACAGCACCTCTCGATTTTTCAATTGGTCCCGCCCTTTTAAAGAACTCAGTTCGATCACAAATAACAATGCCTCGACTGTACCACCTAATTGTTCGATAAGCGAGCACACGGCGCATGAGGTTCCGCCGGTAGCAAGCACATCATCAATGAGCAAGACATTGTCGTTTTGGATAATAGAATCGCGATGCATTTCGATCGTGTTCGATCCATATTCGAGTTCGTAGGAGATCGAAATTATTTTTGATGGCAGTTTTCCTTTTTTTCGAGCCATGACAAAACCCACCCCGAGTCTATCAGCAAGAGGAGCACCAAAGAGAAACCCTCGCGACTCGACACCGACGATCTTATCAATCTTTCGGTCGATACAAAGAGCCTCTAATCCGTCGAGGGCAGCCCGAAACGCAGCGGGTTGCTCAATGAGTGGAGTTATATCTTTGAAGAGGATGCCGGGATATGGAAAATCCGGCACATCACGAATGTATGAGTGTAGATCGATATTCACATTTCAAATTTACGAACGAAATATGAATACCGATCAACAAGTTCGTCCTTAGGAAACATACGAGCGCAACATCCAAGCCATTTTCTCGTGCTGTCCCATCAAGCCAGTCAAGAAATCTGTGGTGACGGCATCGTGAAATGTCTTATCGGTTTTATCAATATCCTGGCGGAGATATCGGATGATCGATTCCTGATCATTAAGCAGTTCTTCAATCATCACTAACGCAGCCGGGTATTTTCCCGGTTGCTCTTTTAAGCGACTGTTGGAAACATATTCTTTTAATGTGCCCGTTGCATTACCGCCAAGTTTTCGAATCCGCTCGGCGATGGCATCAATTGCCAGCTCAAGTTCGGTATATTGTGCTTCGAAAAGCACATGGAGTTCACTGAAATCTTTCCCGGTAACATTCCAATGGTGCTTACGGGTTTTAAGATACAGCAAGGTTTCATCGGCAAGTAGTGTATTAAGAATATTGCACACGCCAGTGCGTTCTTTAACGGAGAGTCCTATATTTATTGCTTGGTTTTTCATAAGTGTTTAATCTATATTGGATAACCTTACGAATGATGGGATTACAAAGTTACGAATTGTTTTGTGTCCTTAGCCTCAACCAATACTTTTACCGCTTTATCAACTTCTGCTCAATACGCTCACCATTGATAAGGCAAGAGACAACATATACCCCTGCCGAGAACTCCGAAGCCTCAATGGTTAATTCTCTCCGGAACGATGCCGGGTGAGTAAATACAACATCGCCCAAAACCGAATAGATAATAAGGTCATTACATTCATCGTCCGAGCCGATCTGAACGCTCAAGCGTCCATTATTTCGGTCGGAGACAATCTTTAAGCTCGATAAATAATCTTTTTCGTTTCGGACGCGACTTGCAGTCACTTCGTGTTCGAATGCACCAATATCGGGAGCATTGTTTTTAAAATCAGTATTGAGTCCATCAATAACAACGCCGCTATCAATCAGTGGACTCTTATCGGTGAGAGAGAAATCATTTGCCGAAAGATTAGTAAACATTGGCTCATGTCGGTATCCCTGAATCAACACATTCCTACTGCCGGTGGTCGTTGCAAGTCCGTTCGATAGTGATTCAACCGTCCTATATTCATCGCAGTGTGGTACCCCGTTGACAGGTTGCACAATGGCGATAGTGCCTGTTTGTTTATCGAAGAAATTATCACCACGACTATCAAATGAATATGATGAATCGCCTCCGACCGCATCGAAAAATAAACAAGACCTTCCTTCACTATAATAAATATTATTTCTGCTGTAGAATTTTTTCCAGGTAGCAAACCAAAGATACATATCAAACCCTAAATCATCTACCGAATGAAACGTATTATGCATCAGATAGATATGCCCCGGGTTCATCGTTGTCCCGCCGGCATTGAGTTTCATGCCCGTCCCCCAAATATTATTGCTGATGGTATTATCGCATTCGGCAAAGAACACATCGTTGTGATGATTCTTGCGCTCAGAAATATGATGAGCGACATTACGAAAAAGAAATATTGGTCCGAATGTAGGTAAGATGAGCGAGAATGATACGGGACCGTACGAAACAATATTATTCCAAACACGAACATTGATGCACGCCGAGGTTGGATCAATGCCATCGTAACAATGTGAAACCGTATTGCCCGAAATATCCAGGTCAATAATCCTTGCATTCTCGGCGCTTCGAATACCAAAGCCCGCTACAGTGCCTGTGATAGAATTATTTCGTACAATGTTTCCATAGATGAGAGGAGTCGCATCGGGCGCGAAGAAAATACCGGAGTTCTCTAAATAGCGACCATACGTGCCGGGTTCGAAATAATACTGATCGCGCGTTTGCTTGAACGCCCCATGTGACCAATATCCGGTCCCGTCAATAATCGTATTGCGTTGCACAATATTTTCATTGCAACGCCCATTAAACGCAACCGGGACATTCGAAAACTCAAACCGACAACTATCAATCACTGCTTGGTTAATATTGTAAAATAGTATTGTTGATGATGGATACCCTTGTGTAGGATTCCCGAGAAAGTCTTTATCAACCGCACCTTTATTATAATATTTGAACGTAATACCCTTGATGTACAAATTTGATGTTGTATTGTTTCCATTGACGGTTAAACAACTAAAGTACTTCGAAAATGTAATCGTTGCTGAGTTCGGATTTTGATGATCAAGCGTTTTAATATAGACCTGATTTGCCTTACGATAAAAACCGGATTGCTCATAGCCTAATGATGACAATGACGGATACGACGTATCAAGCGATGGTGGGGTAAGAAAACCATACGGATACAACCGCACACTATCGAACAAACAAAGCGCATTATACTCAAGCTCGGGCTTGATCGCGGCATAAAATATATTTGTATCTCCGGCGGTCCGAGTCCATTTGTATTGTGTGCGATCGGCTCCATCGAAGATCGGCGTTTCTCCTGGTGCTGCCATAATAATAATTGGTGCACCTGTACTACAGTCAGCATTAAGTGTCAGGGTCATCTCACCAACATCATAGACTCCACTTTTTACGATCACTGTCGTTCCGCAAGACAATCCTGATGCAAGAAGTGTCTTGATATTACCCGGATTAGAACTTGTGTACGCAACTCCGCTACCCGTTGGTGAGACGTATCGAAGATTTTGTGTCGGCGTGATATTCGGTTCTGCTCGGGTAGTGATTGTTTGAGTCAGAACATCCTGATGATATGGCGGCAATGAATCAATAATTGTTATTTGAATATCATAGCTGGTATTTGGTTTACACAAAAAAATACTCCCACGAAATTGTCGGATACTATCAATAGTCAAATTGGTCGGCGCAAAGCCGGTTTGCCATAGTTTACTTGTCTCGCGATACAAGACCGTGATAGCCGCATGCGAAACGCTATCGTCATTGGCAGGCAACACCACTTGATATCCAATACTATTGATGGTCGCATAAGTATGCAGTATCGGCTGGGCATCGGAAGTAATTGCAAGTATGCAACAAAAAAGAATAATGTACTTAGTCATTATAATATTCTTAACTATAGATCGAACCGTAACCCAAAAACCATTGTCTGATCGAGCTGTCGGCGAGGTGAGATGTTGTGATCATATAACACATGCAGGGTATAGTCAAGCGCAAGAAATTTATATTGTAAACCAGCAAGCAGGAGCGACCCGACCCGACTATTTTTTACATCGTCAGTGAAATGATTTTTCGTAAGTATTACTGTTTTTGAGGTAGATCGAAAAGTAAAATCCTCCCCGATCTTTTTGGTATATCCAAGCTCAATAATCCCGCTATAACCTGATTCAACAGTAAACTGAGCCTGTACGTGTTGCAATGGGTTATTCTCATCAATAATAAATTGCCTATTTTGTTCAAGAACAAATTTATTCGTGATCGTCTGTTGAAATGCATATCCTACGCCGATTACAAATTCAAACTCTGTAGTTCCATCCACAGAGACAGTATGAGTTTTATGACCAAGAAATAGTGTTTCATACAAAAATAAGGGATCGAGAAAACCGGTCTCGATACTATCGACTTTCCCGGGTCCCATTTCTGTTTCGCCCGTTACTTCAAAAAATAACCGTAAACCAAGCCGCTCTGACAACGTCAATGAAGGCACCAGCGAAACTTGCAAGTTATCCTGTACTTTTTTGGGCGAGGCTTCTTTTGTGACTAATGCTCCATATTGTGCAAATAAATTAGCATTGAATTGTAACGGCTGCCCTTCGTATGAAAACTTTGATTGCAACTGAAGCAACCATTGCAAGTTCTCGCTTTCGTCTTGGTCTTTACTAATACTTTGAAAGGTAATCCCAAGACTCGGAGAAATCGAAAATCTCACCGGCGTTCCTGTTTCTATCGGTGCTTCTTGTGTAGGGGCTTCGGCAATAGTCGAATCAATACTTTTGACCAATGACGTGTCTTGCTGTGCAAATGCAGTAGCACTCACAAGCATCAGTACCAATATTATGATAATCCGATTCTTAGTCATTTGTCCTAATATTATGACGATTGGGCTTTGAAGGCTGTGACAACATAATCACGACTTGCCCCACGAGGGATTGATAGTGTTTGCCAATCCTCCCGCTTTATTTGCTTTGCAATATACACGATTTGCCCTACGTGATAGCCATAATGTGACACTTGTCGCTGAAGCGCTTTGATAACCGTATGGGGCTCATTACGAATCATGATAGACTTTAAAAGATCATCTATCGTTAAAGCATCAATCGTTGCAAAAAAAACGTTGTAGCCTTGGGCAAGTAACTTTTTTAATGATTCTGCAGAGTCTTGATCTGAAATAAACTCGCCATCACGATTCCGATTTGGTTTTTCGCCATCGGTCGTTAGGAAATCGGTCCATCGCGATATCATATTCCCGCCAAGATGCTTGATGATGATAGCGATACTATTGCTTTCCGAGTCGGGTTGCCGGAATAATTCTTCGTCGTTCAACTGCGCAAGGGTTTTATCGAGCATTTGTTTCTGCGAACGAAAGATAGCTCGAATTTCATTCAGGAATTCAGTTGCGACTTGTTGTTCAATTCCACTCATACGACTCCTTTACTTCGGTTACACGAACGGCATACTCTAAATACCACCCATCTTTTCCTTGCTGTTGCGCTTGCTTATGAAGCGTTTCTTCTTTCCAGCGTTTTACATCTTCAATAGTTCGCCAATAACAAACGGTGATACCTTGCCCGTCATTGTTATGGACACTTTCCATTTTCAAAAAACCTTCTTGCTTCTGGACAAGGGCATTTATTTTCGAAGCCATTTCCTCATACCCCGCTTTGCTGAGATCGAGCTTCGAAGTAAATATTACAGCATAGCACGGCAGCGCTAAACCTGTTTGTAAAAGCATCATATCCCTCCAATTGTTGGCTAATTGTCTCACATTCAAACAATTTTTCTAACAATTCTATTTCCATGCTTTCTTATCGTTAATAGAAGTTCAGTTTCGAAAATGTGTTCCCAATTTGGAACATACTTCCTAATGATCATTGTGGAAAAAATCACATCTTGTGATACTCGCTTCTGATGATCGAATAGATGTTCATGTTTCGTGTAACACCTTTGATTGACACAAACTCGCGTAATACCCCTTCGAATTTCATCCCTGCCTTCTCCATCACTTTAGTACTTGGAGGGTTTTCGATCATTGCTAATGCTTCGATTCTGTTGATCGAGGTTTGTTCAAAAATCGTTTGTATCACCGCTTTTAATGCCTCGGTCGTGATACCCTTATTCCAGAAATTATTACTCAGCGCATAACCCACTTCAAGCTTTCTATGTTGTAGTTCGACTTTATGAACACCAATGGTCCCAATAACCGTATTGCTTTGTTTGTTGACAATCGCCCAGACCATTCCCCGCTCATCATTGGTGATCACTGAGGTAATAAATGCCTCGGTATCGGCAATGCTTTGGTGAGTCGGGAAAATGACAAATCTCGTCACTTCCTCACGACTACAATACTCATATATTTCCTGAGCATCTGACATCGCAATTGGTCTCAGCAGGAGCCGATCTGTAACAATAGTGGGTTGTTCTACGAAGAAGTCTGGGGCAGTTGCCATTTTGGTACAAATATATTGTCTCGTGCTTGGACGATTGTGAAGAAAATGCTGTTTCTGTAACGCTATGACCAATAGAAAAAGTATCCCGTTTTTTTGGCTTCTTGTTCTCATTACTTGCTTTGTAATGACAGAGAGCAATTCCTATGCTCAAAAGAAGAAAAAATCGGCGAAAGAAGTGATAAATCCTAGACCTCTTCTCAATACCACCTCACTTCAGGACTCGCTGATCGTCGTCGAATGCAAACTTCCGCTCGTTGACTCTGCCGATGATCGCCCGACCTTCAGTCTCGACGGTAAAATAATGGTCTTCGGCTCGCGCCGCCCACCAATGCCGGGTGAAACATGGCGAACACCACAACCCCCACCTTTCAAATGGGACGGTGATGTCTATTATAGAATTTTGTCAGATTCGGGGTGGTCTGTTCCTATCAACCCCGGACCGCAGATCAATAACGGCGGCGACCAAAACAATCCGAGCATTACACCCCGTGGTGATGAAATTTATTTTGTAAGCGGTGGTGGCGGAAATATTATGCGCTCAAAATTTATTGATGGTAAATTTCAGCAGCCACTTCAAGTCGAAGGTCTCATTCGCAATGCCTATGCAAACCTTGCCTTTGTCCAGGCACGATACCACGACTCGCTATTAATGCGCGTCAATAACGAACTTGCCCGAGACTCCAATCTCATTGATGTCTTCCAGCGAGCACCTGAAACAAAAGATATTTATTTCAAAGAACGATTGATCCGCTACTTAAAAGATGATGCAGGCGTAAAATTTTTTCAGCAGTGGAATCGCTTTGAAAGTGCATTCACTCCCGACGGACGGTTTTGTGTTTTTAGTGAAAACTTCGGGAAGCGCAACGAATATGGGCTTGGCGGCGAAGGCGATGATGACCTCTGGATTGCTAATGTCACTCCGAATGGTAAACTTGATACGGTTCAAACAATCAACGGCAAAGTGAACTCTCCGTATTCAGAATCGTACCCCTTTGTTGCAGCCGATGGCACAACTATTTATTTTTCAAGCAATCGTCAATGTGAAAATTGCCCACCGGGCACACCACCGAACGATGATATCTATACTTCACATTTGACCGATTCCGGATTTTCAAAACCGGTACCCCTCCCCCCCCCCATCAATTCGTTTGCCGGTGACTATGGCTTTACGATAGCCGCCGATGGCGAGACCGGATACTTTGTTTCGAATCGCAGCGGAAAATCGAAGTTTTATCAAGTTCATCTTCGTCCGCAAGATTCAGCCTTTGCACCCAAACCGGTTATTTTGCTGCAAGGAAAGATCACCGATAAAACAACGGGCAATCCTCTGCGAGCAGAAATTTTTATTGATGAGCTTGCAGAAAATCGCAATTCGTTTTCGGTCTTGAGTGATAGTCTCAGCGGAACATATATCCTGGCTATGCAACGCGGTCATCGTTTCGGTTTGCAAGTCGTTGCAAACAAATATTTGCCGCAATCAGAACATTTTACCTTCCCGGTCCATGGAACATTCGATCGTAACAAACTTGACTTCCAGCTTTCACCGATCGAAGTCGGAGCCACCACCGAATTCAAAAACGTATATTTCGATTTCGGCAAAGCTACCCTCTTAAACGAAAGCAAACTTGAGCTTAATCGTGTAGCAGAGTTTTTAAAGAAAAATAGAAATGCTTCTATAGAAGTCGATGGTCATACCGATGATGTCGGCACTGAAGAAGCCAATAATCGTCTTAGTCTTGAGCGAGCCACCAATGTGATGAATTATTTGATTGAGCGTAAAATTCCGAAAGAACGTATGGAAGCAAAAGGCTTTGGCAAGACACGACCAATAAAAAAAGGCTCGGATGATGCTTCAAGAGCACTCAATCGTCGCGTAGAAATGGTCATCACCTCTTACGCTCAATAGCGATGGAGCTATTTCAGGTTCGGGGAATTCAGATAGCCGGAGATGTGATTCGTAATACCGGTGAGTTAATGGTGTTTATCCACGGCGTTGGTGCTGATCGTAGCTCTTGGAAATATCAACTGCCATATTTTTCTGCACTTGGATATTCAGTCGCAGCTCTTGATATGCGGGGTTCGGGCGACTCCGACGCGCGCGACACCGATGGCAATCTTCTCCCAATCTCTTTAACAGAATTTGCGCTGGATGTTGATGCCATTATTCACGAGCTTGGATATCAGAAAGCGCATTGGGTGGGCAATTCAATGGGCGGGGTTATTATCCAAGAAGCAATTCGTCTTGGTCTTGAAAGTGTGAGTACGATCACACTCTGCAATACATTTGCATACCATCCTGAGCAAGATTCTATACTTCCGAGAGCGGCGACGGCATTACAAACAAAATCACTTCCTGATTTTGCCGCCGAACGAATTCCATTAGTGTTGAGAAAAGATATTGACCCTACCACTCTTAGCGAAGCAATCTATGCGATGGCACGCAAAGACCCCGAAGCCTATCTTGCTTCATGGCAAGCAACCTGGAGCCCTGATTTTAGAAAAATGTTAGAGATGATCACCATACCCACACTGGTTATTTCCGGCTCACTTGATAAGATCACACCATCAGCACTATCGCAAGAGCTTGCAAATACAATCCCCGGAGCGAAGTATTTTATCATCGATGGTGCCGGACACATCTCAAATCTTGACCGAAACGAACAATTTAATATGGTACTCGAATCTTTTTTAAAATAAAAATGAAAAAGCTATTCGTAATTGAAACTATTTATTTGATTCTCGCGTAGTTCTATATGAATTTGAACGATAACGTTCGAAGCACATACCGAAGCCCATAGTGCCCGCAACAGAGTCAAGTACCGACCCCGTTGCGGGCTTTATGTTTATAGTACTCCCTGCACATCAACGTCGATTGTCACAGCCACTGCTCGTGACGAGAACCGGTCTTGATATTGCTCCATCACTGTTGCCAGTAAACGCCTCATTTTTTCGCCACCGGGATCTTGTGAGCGAATGTTTTTCATTAATAAATGAAAACGAAATTCTCCGCGCAGTTTCTTTATTGCCGGCTCTGCCGGACCCAGCAACTGATAATAGGATGCTTGCTTGGGAATAAGTGTTGAAAATGCCCGAGCTTTTTCGGCAACTGCCGACATCGATACCCCTCGAAATTCGATTAATATCAATCGCGAAAACGGAGGATAGAGTGACTCACTTCGCTCGGCAATCTCGTGACGATAAAAATCTTCGTAATGATGCTTCGATGCAAAAATAATGCTCGGATGTTCCGGCTGAAGCGTTTGCACCAATACTTCACCTGCCAGCTCTTCGCTTCTGCCGGCTCTGCCGGAGACTTGTGTCAATAATTGAAATGTTCGTTCTGCTGAGCGAAAGTCGGGCAAGCATAAACTCGTATCCGCATTGATTACTCCGACGAGTGTCACTCGTGAAAAATCTAATCCTTTGGCGACCATCTGTGTCCCCAATAACACATCGGCTTCGCCGGTAGCGAATGAGCGGAGAATCTTTTCAAACGAACCCCGTTTTGCGGTAGTATCAAGATCCATACGAGCGATCTTAATTTCAGGAAAATACCGTAATAATTCTTCTTCGACACGCTCGGTGCCAATACCCCCAAGATAGAGTTTTTCGCTTTGGCAAGTCGGGCATACCGCAGGACGTTTTTGTAAAAAACCGCAATAGTGGCATTGCATTCTATTTTCTTCACGGTGCCAAGTAAGCGTCACCGCACAATTGGGGCACATCATTGAGTCGCCGCAACTCGAGCAGCCTAAGAATGTAGAAAAACCTCTCCGATTTTGTAAGAGTACTATCCCTTGTCGCTTTATCAGACGAATTGCAATCGCTTGTTTTAATTCATCAGAGATACTGCTGGTCTGGGCGTGTTTTTCCGCACTTCGCGCAGGGCTTCTTTGATCAACGATCTTAACCGGCGGGAGCTTCGCATCCTGTGCTCGGTTTGAGAGCTTTAGTAATGTATATTTTTTTTGTTCGGCATTATAATAACTTTCGAGCGACGGAGTCGCACTCCCGAGTACACTGACAGCCCCAAGCAAATGGGCTCGCATGATAGCGGCATCGCGAGCATGGTAGCGCGGAGTCGAATCGTACTGCTTATAGGTTACTTCGTGCTCTTCATCAACAATAATGAGTTGAATATTTTGCACCGGTGCAAAGACAGCACTTCTGGCACCGATAGCAATTTTTGTTTCTCCTCGTGCGAGCGCATTCCAGGAAGCAATTCGGTCGGTGTTTGTCATTCTCGAATGCAAAACCGATATTGTTGGTGCGCCTACTTGCGCAAGACGTTTTTGAAAACGCTCGATCAATTGTGGCGTCAGAGATATTTCAGGCACCAGCACCAATACCCCGCCACCGCGCTCAAGGACTTGCCTCGCAAGGGTGATATAGACTTCGGTCTTTCCCGAACCGGTGATGCCGTGCAGTAAAAATGTTTTTGCTTCATGCGTACTTAGCGAATGAGCAATCGCATCGGTGGCGGCTTGCTGTTCTGAAGTAAGCGAAATATTATCAAGCGAATCAACAGGATCACTCACAAAACTCTGCTTCAGTTCATATCGCTTCTCGCGCTCTGCAAAGCGGATATATCCTTTTTTGGCGAGACTATGTATCACTGCTGTCGTTACACCTGTTTCGACTTGGAGCAGTGAAACACTATGGGGTTCATCCGGCGAGTGTTGATGCTGTTCCAGTAGTTTTAATAATACTTTCGATTGCTTTGGCGATCGTTCAAGTTCGATTAATACATTCGATAGTACCGCCGCGTCGCCTGTAAGTTGCTCGCCCAGTAATGCGACACGCTCCATTTTAGGCTTTGAGTGGATACTTTCCTGCGAAATAACTCGAACATATCCTTCGTCTTCAAGTGCATGAATATGTGCGTAGAGTCCGGAAATTTTTATTTGCTTCGCAAGATGTGTAATGAAAACTCCGTTCGGATATTGTGCAATGCGTTTCAACACTTCAGCGCGTTTTTTTGAGCGCTCCGATACCTCGATGATCTCACGAGACATATCATGGGTGATCGCGATTACCTTACTTTTGGTCTCAGCTCGCAAGCCCTGTGGTAACGCAGCTTCGAGAACCTCACCCCACGAAGATAAATAATAGGTAGCAATCCATTTGCTCCATGCAAGAAATGATTGATCGAACACTTGATGCTTGTCAAGAATATCAATCAACGGACGAATATTTTTTATTCCTGATGGAGCAGTATCATCAAGAGCAACAATCACACCAGTGACAGAGCGTTTGCCAAGCGGGACAACGGCACGAGTGCCAACAAGAGCAAGGGAAATAAATTCTTCAGGAATGGAGTAGGTTAGTCCGTCAAATCCGCCGCTATGATATTTAAAAGTGAGCGGGAGTGCAACCGTAGCATAGCGTGTATGATTCATTCGCGGCGCAGCGCGTTAGGGTGTTGGCTTCTCGGAGGTGACGGAGCTACCTTGTTCTTTCGCTACCGCTTCGACGATCAACAGCTTCATTTTCTCTTCCACTTGTTGATGTGCCGTACCATTGACAATAAGCTCTAATTGTGGGCAAAACGCTGAATACCCCGTTTCACCTCGTCTACGAACCAATATCTCATATTCTTTTCCTGCGATTTCCATAAATTATATTGTAATAAACTTTATAACATTCTCAAAACCGTTAACATTCACAAACCCCTTACTTCCAAGAAATTGCATCCAGGTAACTCTTTGGCGGACGAACAGGTTTGCCGCTCTTCCCATCAGTAAACACAAGGGTCGTTGTTCCTTCGGCAATCAATGTATTATCATCCGAACGAACAATACTATAACTGATTTCCAATCTTGGTGAATTATTGGGTGTAATGGTAGCAGTAACGAGAAGTTCATCATCATAGAGTGCCCCTTTGAAATAGGTGACCGAAGCATTGGCAACCGGAAGCGCAAAACCTTGTTCTTCAAGTACTCGATACGGCAAGCCGAGATTCCTCAATAATTCTGTTCGTGCAACCTCAAAATATTCGAGATACTTTGCATAATAAACAATACCCATTTTGTCGGTATCGGCATATCGTACTCGCAGTCGGGTGGTGTGCATCATAAATAAAAGAAAAACTACAATTTAATTTTCGTCTTTCCAATATCCCATCTTCGAGAATTTTTTTACGCGTCGTTCTAATGCTTTACCGTGCTCAAACTCCTCAGTCGTTCGGAGTGCGGTGATCTCTTCGACGAGCACATCACGAAGTGTCGCAAACATTTGATCGGGGTCGCGGTGAGCACCACCCAGTGGCTCGGGGACGATACGATCAATGACACCAATCGAAAGTAAGTCGGGTGCAGTCAGCTTCAATGCTTCAGCCGCTTGCTCCTTAAAGCCCCAACTGCGCCACAAGATCGACGAGCAAGACTCAGGTGAGATAACTGAATACCAAGAGTTTTCGAGCATTAGGACTCGATCACCAACACCAATACCAAGTGCGCCACCTGATGCGCCTTCGCCAATGACTACGATAATAATTGGTACTTCGAGCTTTGACATTTCGAAGAGATTTCTGGCAATCGCTTCGGCTTGTCCGCGCTCTTCGGCTTCAAGGCCGGGGAAGGCGCCGGGCGTATCGAGAAGACAAATGACCGGGCGGCGAAATTTTTCAGCTAATTTAAAGAGACGTAATGCTTTACGATAGCCCTCCGGATTTGGCATTCCGAAATTGCGATAGACGTTCTGTTTGGTGTCTCGTCCCTTTTGATGCCCCACGAATAGCACACTGCCGATACCCTCGATTGTACCAAACCCGCCCACGATAGCCGGATCATCATGAACGCCACGATCACCATGGAGCTCGGTAAAATCCGGTGTCAAGGTGTTCACATAGTCCAATGTGTAAGGACGTTCGGGATGTCGCGCAAGCTGTACACGTTGCCATCTTGTAAGATTTTCAAATATTTCCTGACGAAGCACTTCGACTTTTTGCTCCATCATGAGAATCTCTTCTGAAAGATCCACTGATTCGCCAAGCGAGCGCATCTCTTCGATCTTTGCCTCAAGATCGGTAATTGGTTTTTCAAATTCCAGTGCAGTTGCCGCCATAAAAAACGTTGTCCTACTTACTTTATCGAGAATGTGACTTTCAGCTCAACAGATTTACTGATCTTCTGCGAGTTCGAACCTGCAACGATCATCCCGCGATGCTCTTCTTCTTCGCGTCCACCGCTCATATTTGCACCACCTGTGGCTTCAGCATCCGTAATAGAAAGTATTTCGCCCAGTTTTCCGCCCATTTGTTCTGCAAGTCTTTCTGCTTTTTCGCGCGCTTCGCCAAGTGCTTTTTTTGTAGCACTTTCTTCTAACTGATCACTGTTGGCAGCACCATAGCCTGAGAGGGCAACGTTCGATGCTCCGGCAAGCGTACCAAGATCAATAACTTTCGGAAGTTGTTTCAGATTTCGGACTTTTATAATATAGGTACTCATAACGTGGTACCCTGCTAAACGAGGAGGCGCTCCGCCCCCGCCGGAATAATCATAACTTGGGTTCAGAGCCACGCCTTGTTGCTCGATATCCGATGCAGCAATGCCTGCATCGGCAAATGACTTTAACAAGCGAGTCGTATTTTCACTTGTTTTATCGAATACCCCCTGCGCTGTGATGTCCTGTGCTGAAAGCATCATTGTAACTGTAGCATAGTCGGGTTTTGCGTCGGCATGTCCACCACCCATCACAGTGATTGTCCGTTGCGCAAATACCAATGTCGGGCATAATGCCAACATTACCAATAGAATGAATGAGCGTAGTTGCATAGTCATTTTTTGAGTGAAAGTGAACACAAACACAACACACCTTAGACCGTTTTGTTCGTAAACAATTTTCTTAATAATATCTCGATGTCCATACCGATTGTGTGATGACGAGCATAATAGAGATTCATTTGGTCAATGTCCTCATTTCTGAGCAAGCCCGAAACGGGTCCGGAAGTGACGTCCGAGAGGCTTACAAGCCCGATTTTGGCATATCGGCGGTCATGGGAGCCGGTTGATTTGATGCCGACTAAAGACTGTTTCCCCATAAAAACAGTACCCAAATTAGCGGACAATTTTCGTAAGCCGGCTTTACGAAATACTACTGACCCCAGCCATACTAAAGGAAATGCGACAACACTACCAAAAATATCGAGAATCCGTTTTGCCACTCGATGACTCATTCGTTGAATATTATATTCAAGTGGCATTAAGGCGAGCGACTCCGGACTTTCTGCCGGACGGATCAATTCAATCTTCGATCGTGAAAGCAATACATCACTTGCTTGAGGAACGACGTTAAAACTTACTTCTGCCGTCAACTCATCGCCCGAAACGGCTTGCATTGCTATTAACATATCTGAATACGAAAAAGCATCTGCGGGAAAGATGACCTGAGAGATTTTTTCTTCACGAATAATTCTTGCAAGCATCGCAAGATCTCCTTTGACCGGAATACCTGCCACTACTTCTTGACCAATACGCGAGAGATCGGAAGCAACAAAACCGACTAAACGATAGCGACGGACAAAACCGGATGAAAGTAAAAGCGTAGCGATGCGTTCGGACTCAGCTCCGGTCCCCGCGATCAGTGTATTGCGAAGCATCGGTTGTGCCGTGCCCTCGCCACCATAACGAACACGATCAGCACCACGAAGCAAATAGCGAAAGAAGATCATTGCCAACGACCACGATCCGGTCATCAATAATAGCAAAGTTCGACTCGATGGGATTTCCTTAAAGAAAAACGTGATCGACGAAAGCATAATTAGTGCCGCAGGCATCGCCACTACCACCGGCTTTGCTTTGCGCCGTTCGCCTTGAGAGTAAGAGCCGACGAGCATTAACACAAAAAGCACAAGAAATGCCGGTACGATCAATGCCCAAGGATAATCGATTGACGGCAACCCAAACCATGCTCCCAATAGATACTTACTCACCGCAAGCACCGTAAGCATTGTAAGTATCAAATCGCCAAATGCCAGCACCAAGGCACCACGATGTTTTTTCACTAATGCAACAAGCGAACGAAGACTGATGCCCAACCGAAGTAATATCGTAAAAAGCGGGTTTGAGCCGTAATGCTTATGCACAAAGATATGCATAGCCTCGTAAAAAACTTTTATCTCATTGATAGCACTTCGACGAGTGGACTCTCCTTTAAAATGCACAGTCGATGTCGAGTGAACATAAAATACTCCGAAGCCTGCTTTCTTTACACGGAAAGAAAGATCAAGATCTTCGCCATACATAAAGAATTCTTCGTCAAAACCACCCACTGTCTTATAGGCAGTGCGAGACATCAGCATAAAAGCACCCGCTAAGGCATCAATTTCATAGGTGTCATCGACAGGTAAATAAGTCAGGTTGTATTGCGCGAAGCGAGGCGAATTCGGAAAGAACGAGGACAATCCAAACAGCTTTGTAAAACTTGCCCAAGGTGTAGGAAACCCACGACGACAAGAAACTTGAAATGAACCATCAGCATTCAAGAGCTTGCATCCTGATAAACCGGCATTTGGATGCATTCGCATAAAATCAACCATCACACGAAGGGTATCTTCACCAAGGATTGTATCCGGATTGAGAATAAGTATATAATCGCCGGTTGCTTCGCGCATCGCAACATTGTTTGCTTTTCCGAAGCCGAGATTTTGTTCGAGTGAAATACACTTGACTTCCTCGAACGAAGTCCTGACCATATCGACACTCCCATCACGAGAAGCATTATCAACTACAAATACTTCACCCGTCAATCCACCGCCGGCAAGCGAACGGCGCACACTTTCAAGCGCGCCGCGAAGAAACTCGCGCACGTTGTAATTGACGATGATGATAGAAATGTCCACTACCGGTTGATAGTAATGAAGATTATAATTCGCCCGAAATTGTTTTGAGTTTTAATTTCCATACCAACAATACTGCTTCGCGAACGATTGATTTGTTCATCTTGCTGGTGCCGGCACGACGATCAACAAAAACGATTGGTATCTCTTTAATGCGAAATTTTTTGCGCCAAGCTCTAAAATTCATTTCAATCTGAAATGCGTATCCATTAGAATGAATACTATTAAGATCAATAGCCGCAAGCACTTCACGGCGAAAACACTTAAACCCCCCCGTAGTATCATAGACTTTCAAGCCGGTAACAATACGAGCATATTTATTTGCATAATACGAAAGCAACAGCCGTCTCAGTGGCCAATTAGCAACATTCGCACCGGTAATATATCTGGAGCCAAGTACGACATCATACAATTTTATCTCGCGCAGAAAGTTTGGAATCTCTTCCGGGTCGTGCGAGAAATCGGCATCCATTTCAAAAATATAATCGAACGTGTGGGATAGACCATATCGAAAACCTTCGACATACGCTGTTCCAAGCCCCAACTTACCCGGGCGTGAAAGCAAATGTATTCGCTCAGGTCCGAATATCGGATCTTCCTGAAGTCTTTTTACGACCGAAGCCGTTCCGTCCGGCGAGTTATCATCGACGATCAAGACTGACAGTTGTACTTCAGGTGTATTTTTTTCCTGTTCCAACACTGCACGAACGATATTCTCGACGTTGTCGATTTCGTTGTAAGTCGGAATGATAATTAATGCTCGGGTTAGTGACATAGTTCGTTGACCGTTTGAATGATATGATCTGCGATATAATGTACATCATCATCACTGAGCTCCGAATGCATCGGAAGTGCAAGAATATGCGCAGAAGTGTTTTCAGAATGCGGATAATCGCCTTGCTTCGAGCCGTGAGATGAATATGCCGGCTGCAAATGAAGCGGGATCGGATAATAAATATTTGTCGGAATGCCTTGAAGTTTGAGTGCCGTCATCACCTCATCACGATTGTTCTTGAGGAGAATTGAATATTGATGCCAAATATGTGTCGCACTCGGATCAGTAACCGGAGTGGTTATTAAATCAGCATACGGTGCGAATAGTGATGAATATATATTTGCCACTTCGCGACGACGAGCATTCCACTGATCAAGATATTGTAACTTCACATCAAGAATAGTCGCTTGTATCGAATCCAAACGTGAATTCACTCCTAATCTATCGTGATTGTATGTGACTGAAGCTCCGTGATTACAGATCGAACGAATAATGGTGGCGAGTTCATCATTGTCACTGGTAATCATTCCGGCATCACCAAAAGCTCCAAGATTTTTTGACGGATAGAATGAGATACAGCTGATATCTCCAAACGTACAAGCTTTTTGATTATTCCATTTTGCTCCGACAGCTTGTGCAGCATCTTCTATCACGAAAATGTTGTTTGCCTTAGCAATTTCCATAATGCGATTCATATTTGACGGTTGCCCAAAAATATGTACCGGTAATATCGCTTTAGTACGAGAGGTGATTCGTTCGGCGATGCGTTCAACATTAATATTGAATGTCACGGGATCAATATCAACATACACCGGAACTCCGCCAAGCAACGCAATTGTCTCGGTTGTTGCGACAAATGTGAACGGAGAAGTGATGATCTCATCTCCGGGTTTAATACCAATCGCCATCAGAGCTACTTGTAACGCATCAGTACCTGAAGCACAAGCAATGGCATGTTTGACGCCAAGATACGATTCCATGTTTCTCTCAAACTGTTTGACAGCGGGTCCGTTAATATAGGCTCCGCTTTTGACGACATCCATAATCGCTTCATCAATTTCAGTTTGGTAGCGTTTGTATTGCCCAATCACATCTACCATGTGTATCGGTCTTGCAATCTGATCCACTGTTTTATTCATTCGTTATGCTTGTCCTTTCCCTTTAACCATCATATATGCCGTGCGAAACAGAATTTTTAGATCGAGCCGAAATGACATTGACTCAATATAGAGTAGATCATGCTTCAATTTGTTTCGGACATCATCCATATTTTCATCATACTTATGCACCATCGCTTGATACAACCCCGTAATACCCGGACGAACTTTGAGGCGGCGACGGTAATATGGTAATTCTTTTGTCAGCTGATGTACAAAATATTCGCGCTCCGGTCTCGGACCGACCAATGACATATCACCACTGAGTACATTCCAAAACTGCGGGACTTCGTCGAGGTGTGTCTTACGCAAAAACTTACCAAGTGTTGTGACTCGCGGATCGTTTTTTTGTGCCCATTGTGGAAGTCCGTCTTTTTCCGCATCAATGGTCATTGAACGAAATTTATAGATGGCAAATACCTCACCATTTTTTCCGACTCGTTCTTGAGTATAAAAGATTGGACCTTTTGAAGAAAGCCCAACAGCAAGAGCAACAACAATCCAGACCGGCAGCCCTACAACGATAATAACAGTACTGATGACAATATCCATAATGCGCTTGGTCACTTCTTCCCAAGGTCGCATAATCTCAGGATTAATATCAATCAGTGGAAATCCGTAAATTTCTCTTGTGCGAGCTTGCCCTGAGATAATATCATAGAGATCGGGGACTATCTTCA
>JANYDV010000124.1 GCA_025363505.1 Bacteroidota bacterium | reverse complement strand
CCCAACAATATACATACCTGTTGGCAATGATAGGGCACTCATTGTCACGACCGAGCTGCCAAACTCCGGAGCTAAACGTTGCATCAAGATACCAATTGAGTTATAGAGTTCAATCAAATCTCCGCTTTGTGTAGGTTGGGAAAAACTGCAGAGCAACTGATGATGATCTATATCATTTTGTATTGAAAAAGTGGCGGTGGCATCTGCAAACTTCCTCACACCTAGTGACGGGTCAAATGTAATAGTATCGCGGCTCAGTACTAAAGCATCATCATCAAAACCAAGTGAGTCAACAATATATGATAATGGCTGGAAGAACTCTTGTACACGTTGATCGTTCTGAAATGTTATTGTATCCTTTATAGAGTTATGAAACGTAAAGAGTTTCACTGGCATTGTGAAATGATCTTGGCTTGTTTGTTTTTGGGTGATTGATATATGTAACATTTTTGAAGCTGACTGCCCCCAATGAATTTGATAAATCGGGTGCATCGTACCATAAATCCATTGGTCAATAAACTCCTTAATGTTATGCCCGAGTCGTACACTCATATATTCCTGAAAGTCATCAGTTGTCGCAGTTGAGTATGCAAATGCATTTGTATAATCACGAAGCGAATTAAAAAAGAGCGTATCGTTATTGATCACACGTCTAAGCATATGAATCACACAACCGGGCTTTGCATAGGTCGTCGCATAGTTGAACGGATTGTTAAACGATGGGTCGTAGATCGGAATCTCATTGGGTGAATTATTAAAATATCCATCGGCTTTTGAGCGAATAATATTCATATACCATTCGTAATTTCCCCAAGACTCTCCCCAGATAGCTTCGCAGAAAGTTGCAAACCCTTCATTGAGCCACAAGTCTTTCCAACTCCGACACGTTACTTTATCGCCAAACCATTGATGTGCCATTTCGTGCGCCATCCCTTGCTCGTCGCCTCTGAGCCAAGAACGGTTGATTGTCGTCAGTGACTGGTGTTCCATACCGCCAAAATCGAATCGTTGCACAGGGACCTGACCATATTTCGAAAACGGGAAATGACCGAAGCGTGCTTCGTAGGCTGACATTGTTCGAATGGTATTACGAAATGCATACTGTGCATTATATTCACTGCCGTCTTTGACAGTATCGTAATAATCAACGGGCCAAGCATAATAGACAAGACTCAGTGTATCGTTCGGGTTGTTAAAAGTTTGGTGTGTTTCACTCCAAGTTATAAACTTACTGGCATCGGCAACCATTAAGTATGTAGCTATTGGGCGGTCTCCTTTCCAGTTCCAGATCGTCGAGTTGGCATCAACAGCTTGTTTCGAAATCAAAGCACCGTTCGATGCGGTGGTAATCCCATTCGGAGCAATGATCGAAATTTCTTCATCTGCTTTGTCATACGGCAGATCCATACACGGCATCCAGTAGTGCGCATCTAAGGGCTCGCTCATTGTATAGAGTACATCTTCTGCGGTACGGACAGAATCATTTTTTGGTCCTTGACCAACATATAAACCTTTTGGGAAAAAATATACCCCTTGATTCGTAAGATTATCACGATGATAAGTAATGCTGATGGTCATTGCCATTCCTTTTTGTCGAAACAGACTCGGAAGCAATATCGTCAAGTGCTCATTATCGTCAGGTTGTGGTACAGGTAATATGCTTGTACCGCTTATAGAAACCGAATCAATGATCATTAAGCCTGCATCGAGCATAACCGATGATACTGAAGAATCGAGTTGTAGGGTAATGTCATTCTTTCCCGAAAATTGTTGTGATTGGGTTGCAAATGGCTTCCGCCAATCAAGGATCAGGTGATACTTAAGAACATTGAACGGTCGAATTGGGTAGTTCGGAAAATTTTCGATGTTTAAAGATGCCCCGGAAGAATTGAGATAGACAGAACTGCGACGCGCTAGAGTTTTGCCACAGTGAAGCATTAGCAACAGTGAACAAACTATGAGAATACCCGTGACTTTTTTCATTATTGATCCTTTTGGTACAAAACAAAAAGACACTTCTTGCCAAGGGCAACAAGTGTCTTTTCAATTCAAAGATTACCTAAAAAAACGATCACTCGATAATTACCTTCTGCGAAACAGCTTTACCGTTACTAATCAAGCCAACAATATAAGTCCCTTTGATAAGTCCGGATGCCGAGAATAAAACACTATGCGAACCGGCATTATAAAAATTCTTATCAAGAACTCTTACTTCCCTGCCGAGCATATCGTACAATGTGATCTGACTAAGACCGGAAGTCGGCAAAGTAAAACGCAACGTGGCTTCCGAGGTAGTAATCGGGTTAGGTTGTATCGGACTCAATTGAAGCGAAGAAACATCTCCTTCGGTTTTCTTTACATCCAATGTTGTGAGATCAAGATAAAACATTCCTCTCCCATACGTACCTGCAAGTAGAATATTGTCATTGAGACCTTTTATCTTGAGGGTAAGGACTTGTGCTAAAGGAAACCCATTCATCAGTGGGTTCCAGGTCACACCGCCATCTTCAGAGTAGAGTATCCCACGATCAGTCCCTACAAAAAGCTTACCATCACCCGGATGATAGGCTACAGACCAACATCCGATATCCGGAAAGTTCGTGGCAGGTGTCGTAAAGTTTGCTCCGCCATCAATGCTTTTATAAAAATGCTTATTGGTGCCACCAACACCCTGCGTAACAGCATATACTTCATCTTTATTGGATGGGTTTGATGTAATGCCGGCTACAGTTCCTACCACGGCTTTGCTGAGCCAGGTTACACCTTGGTTACTACTTCTCCATACATTCGAACCTGAAGCCGCCCACATATAATCCGAAGTCTGTTGCGACAAATGTATGGCAGCGCTGCGACCAATGTTCTTATCGCTCTTATGATCAGTAAAGCCATCGACTCCGCCATTGACACTCACCCAGACATGAGAATTACCACCATAAGCAACGATCGTCCCATCAGATGAAACATCATAGGCTGGATAGAATGGCGCGCCTTCACCTCCGCTTTGAGTATCAGGGTCTGTCCATAGTGAGGGGTTGTTATTCTGGGTAATATATCCCGTACGAGGATCGGGACCACTATAAGTCTTGCCTGAATCAAGAGATTTGAAGAACGTCGTATAGACATACGTTGTATAACAAATACTTCCATCATCCGGAGAAATCCATCCTCTGCCGCCATCGCCACCACGAGTAGCGATAAATTCTTTGTCTTTTATCAGTGCCCGATTGGTACTGTTGTCCTGACAGCCACCAATAACATAGGTAAATGGTTTATCAGCATCTACACCGACAAATTGTAAGGTAGCTAACCCCGAATTAATTTCAGTGTTCCATGAGGTGAACGGTGCTGTCGTTTTGGCAATACCACCATCGGTGCATGCGTACAATGTGTTGCCAACGAAGGCAAGATGGTGAATGTCCGCATGGACATAATCAGCCGGATAACTTCCTAATGGTGGGGACCAGCTCGAGAGTTTTGAGAATGTCTTTCCTGAATCGGCTGACGAATATATGTCAAGCCCGCCGACTATAATCTGTCTCGGGTTATTTGGTCGGACCGCAAGTGCATTGCACCACTGCTGTTGGATGCCGATAAAATTTGCATTCCCGCTATTAACCATTCCTCGCCATGTTACACCGTAATCAGTAGAAACCCATATCCCGAGCGTACTCCCAGTAGAGGCATTTCCGATCGAAGCATAGATAAGATTCGGCGCAGACGGAGCGGAAGCGATAGTAATTCGACCCACACTCGATGTCGGAAGTCCTGTGGTACAGCGCACCCAAGTATTGCCGGTATCGATCGAACGATAAATAGTACCGTACCCTGATACATAAAGCTTCGTAGGTTCTTTGGAATTATAGGTGATCGAAAGAGGGGTGCTTCCACCAACAGAGATTTTTTTCCATGTCATACCACCATCACTCGATTTAAGAATTCCTTGTGAAGAGCCTGTGGCTATGAAAACATTGTTTGAATTTGTAGAATCGATCAAAATTTCAGCGCAATAATTTCCGGCAATAGTATTGTTGGCAACATTCGTCCAATTTAAGCCACCATCATCACTACGAAAAACTCCTAAACCTGGAGTTTGTTTATAGCCATCACCTTCCGACTCACCGGTACCGACAAATAACACGTTGGGATGTTGTGGGTCAATTGCGATGGCACTACAGAGGAGTGTTGCCAATCTGTCAGACATATTAATCCACTGGATTGGCTTAGCGGTAATATCATTTGTTTTCCAAACACCGCCCGATGCTGCGGCGATATAAACGACATTGGGGTTATTTGGGTCGGCAGCGACGCCACGAATTCGTCCACTATTATGTCCGCCTTGACTTCCGGCAATCGGAATCCAAGCGGCAGATGCCAACGGACTCATCTGCGAATGATTCTGCAGTGAACGCATCACATTATAAGCATTCTGTTCGATCTTAACGAGATCTTTTTCGTCACCGGATATGCGAATGGTATTCCAGTAGTCATTGCGAGTGCGCTCCATTGCGCCATCGTCATATTTTTCATTCTCGGTGCTCGGAATATATCCTTGAGCAAATGTCATCGATGAGAAAGCAACGATGCTCAGGAAAGTAATAATTGCTATTTTTTTCATACTTGATCGATCAATCTACAAATAAAATCATAGGGCTACAATTTTGCCCATTAGACAACAATACACATGAGAGTTATCTCACAATAATATATACACATTTGAGACTAATAAGTTCTAAAATGAAGGCAAAAAAGGAGGAAATAGTGCTGATGGAGGATAAGGGGCGCTTCGGTAGAGAAACGTATGCTTCTTCTTTCTTTAAAACGCTCCAGAATCGTAAAGTTACAAAACTAATCACATTTAATTTCTACTTTTTTTTGTAAGTGTCTTAATGCTCTTTAATCGCCGATTTATTCTTAGTCTCAGATGTTCCTAAAAATCTCAACACCGTTTTTTTAATCCCCTCTTTGGTCAGCCCTTCATCTTCCAATAATTCTGCCGGTGCACCGTGTTCTATGAAATGATCATTGAGACCTATCATTTTTAATCGGGGTGATAGTCCTTTGCTTGCATAAAACTCTGCTACAGCGCTTCCAAAGCCCCCCTGAACGACATTTTCTTCCAATGTGACAATAGATGCGAATCGGTGCGCTAGACCTTCTAAAAGAGCTTCATCAAGTGGTTTGATGAAACGAGCATTAACAACCGCTACCGAAATCCCCTGATGCTCGAGATCTTCGGCTACTTTAAGCGCATCATAGAGCAATGTACCTACCCCTAGGATAGCGACATCTTTGCCATCACGTAATATCTCGCCATGCCCAATCGAAATCTTATTAAAACCTGATGCAGCAAGAGGCACACCGATTCCGGCACCCCTCGGATAGCGCAACGCAATTGGTCCTTGCTTATATTCAGTTGCCGTATAGAGCATATCGCGAAGCTCTTGCTCATCCTTTGGTGCCATCAACACCATATTTGGGATCATTCGCATATAGGAGATATCAAACATCCCATGATGAGTATGACCATCGGCACCTACAAGCCCGGCACGATCCATCGCAAATATCACATTGAGATTTTGAATGGCTACATCGTGGATGATCTGATCAAAGGCACGCTGCAAAAATGTCGAGTATATCGCACATACCGGAGTATATCCCTGAGTCGCCATCCCGGCAGCAAACGTCACAGCGTGTTGTTCAGCAATACCGACATCGAAGAATCGATTTGGCATTTCTTTCTGTAACAGATTGAGTCCCGTTCCATCGGGCATAGCGGCAGTGATACCAACAACTTTTGGATTCTCTTTGCAGATTTCGACCATCGCATTCCCAAACACTTTTGTGTAGTCAGGCGGCGTTGGGGTAGTCACCGGTTTTGCAACAGCAACCCCTGTCATTTTATCAAAGGCACCACCGGCGGCATGATAGCGCTGTATGTGTGCCTCAGCAGGTGCATAGCCTTTGCCCTTTTCCGAAAATACGTGAAGTAGGATTGGACCTTTGACATCCTTAACAAAACGAAGCATCTCTACGAGCTTGATAATATTGTGACCATTGACCGGACCAAAATACTTAAAGCCCAGCGCTTCAAAAAGCATCCCCGGGGTAAAGGTCGCTTTCAAACCATCAACAATCTTACTGCCGGCAACACGAATTCTATCGCCGGAACGATCCCAAATTTTATCTTTGATCTTTCGTAAAGCAGGATTGGTAATGACATCATTAAAATAGTTATGAACCGACCACACATTCGGTGCGATGGACATTCGATTATCATTTAAGATCACGATAATATCTTTCCCCAACACCCCGCAATTATTCAACGCCTCGTATGCCATCCCTCCGGTCATCGAGCCATCGCCGATAATCGAGATAACTTTATAATCCTCCCCCGAAAAATCACGCGCTGTCGCAACTCCAAGTGCGGCACTAATTGATGTCGAAGCGTGTCCTGCACCAAAGACATCATATTCACTTTCATCCATTCGCAAGAAAGGAGCAAGTCCATCTTTTTTTCGGATTGTATGAAGACGCTCTTTTCTTCCGGTAAGAATTTTATGAGGATAGGTTTGATGACCCACATCCCAGACTAGCTTATCGGAAGGAGTATCGAAGACATAGTGTAGTGCAACTGTCAGCTCGACCACACCCAGCCCTGCACCAAAATGACCGCCGACCTTCGAGATCGTGTCGATCAAGTATTCACGCACATCAGAACAAACTTCTTTGAGATCGCTCTCGGGAAGTTTGCGAAGATCCGCAGGGATAGAGATATCTTTTAATAAGGGGTACTGATCAAATGTTTGCTCGTCCATTGCGCTTTGCTCCTAATTTTCCTCTTCGAAAGGCGTAGTCTCGAATGTAGCTAATTCCTCGTGTACTTTAGAAAGGGTACGAACCTTTAACTCTGCCTGTTTCAGTATTTCGGAGAGTTTCGTGGTCAAAACGGTGCCCTCTTCATAGAGTTTGAGCATTACGTCAAGAGGAGCATTCCCCTCTTCGAGACGCTCCACAATCGAACCAAGACGCTGAAGCTCCGTCTCGAAATCTGAAAAATCTTCTGATGATGTTTTCTTTGCCATAGATACGATAATAACAGAGGTGCTTAAAAAGCCGTTCGGTATGAACTCCTCAGTTACATATCATAATACAATTTACTCAATACGTCGGATTGAAATCAGACCGCTCTGCAATCGAAGGGTCGCGCTTGAAGAAACGGGAAAATCTTTTTCCCTTGTGATCACCCTGCCTTGCGAGTCCTGAACGATCGCATAGCCACGCGATAATACACTGTTGGGGTCAAGTACTCGAAGAGTGGATGAAAATTTATCGAGAGTAAGTCTCGATCGTTCGAGATGATACTCAACAGCTTGTTGGATGTGTTGAAAATGCTGCTCAACAGTAGAAGCACGCAATTCCAATGCTTGCTTTAAGACGTACTTCAAGCCATAGCCACTGCTATGCCCCGACAATTCAGAACGAAGCTCGATCAACCGATTGTTCATTCTATATTCAAGAACCGACGAAGCACTGCGCAAACTATCAAGAAGTTCTCGTTTGTCAGGTGTAATCAGCTCTGCGGCGGCAGTCGGAGTGGGGGCGCGAAGATCGGCAACAAAGTCAGCAATCGTTATGTCAACTTCGTGACCAACAGCACTTACAATCGGAATTGTCGAAGAATAGATCGCGCGAGCAACAGCTTCTTCATTAAACGTCCAGAGATCTTCAAGAGAACCACCCCCGCGACCAACGATCAGTACATCCGGGCGCGACTCAATCGGAAGGATATTAAAATCTTTTATCCCTTGTGCAACCTGCAACTCACTTCCTACACCTTGCACCGAAGACGGGCGTATTAATACTTCAGCAAGAGGATAACGACGACGAAGGACTGTTAAGATGTCATGTATCGCCGCCCCCGTTGCGCTTGTTACGATGCCGATGCGTTTGGGATATTTCGGGATTAGGCGTTTTCTACTCTCATCAAAAAGTCCCTCATCTTGTAGCTTCTTAAATAATCTTTCAAACGCTAGCTGTAATGCACCCACGCCAACCGGACGCATCTGCAATACATCAAGCTGATAACTTCCGCGCGGAGCATATAACGAGAGGCGACCGCGACAGATAACTTTCTGACCACTTTCTACATCAAATGAAAGTGAACGAGTTTTCCAGAAGACACAGGAAATTTGGGCAGTCTCGTCTTTTAGAGTCCAATATCGATGACCACTTCGATGGTGCAAAAAATTCGAAATTTCTCCTTCAACGGTAACATCAGCAAATCGAAGTTCGAGCAGGTCACGTATTTTCTTTGTGAGTTGTGTGACGCTTTCGACATCCGGCACAAACTCCTTCGGGGTTTGCACCGGAGTAGAAAACAAGTCTTGCTCTGGAACGACATCATTCCCCATTACTTTACCAAAATCTTTTGTCTTGACAGTACTACCCCTCTTAAGACATCTCGCACTTCCGCAACATACATTCCACTTGGGAGTAGTGTTCGAGAGAGAGACAACTCATTAACTCCGGGATTCCCGTGAAATTTCACACTATATATCTGTCGCCCCATCATATCCGTAATACTAGTCTGCACAGTATGCTCGGCTTCGAGCCACAAATATTCCCCCTCGCCACTCTGATGAATCGTAGGATAGATAACCGTACGCTCCGAAGATACTTCCGTATTTTTAACGCCGAGTTCTTCTTGGTTGTAGAGTACACGCAAAATCATTTTATCATACAGACCTGAACTATCCTTCACAGGAATAACAAACTGTGATTGGGTCTTCATATCCAGACGAACCCTGCTAGGAAAAATACCCGAACTTAAAAATATATGTTTAATAATCGGCGGAATAAGAGTTTTGTCCCATTCTAACCGTGCCGAAGTAGTGCCTCTTGCAATTATATCAATCTCGAATTTTAATTCAAAGCTGTCCATTTGAGGTTTTTGACGGATGTCGATAGGACCACCTGAACCAAATGTCGGGCGATTAATCGCTTGCCCACCCATGCGGCAGTCATTATCATTAAAGTTATCGGTCGGGTACTCTTGTTCGCCACCTGAAAACTCGTTGTTAAACCATTTTACACCTTCAAATCCGTCGGTAGCTGCACTATCATACCCAAAAACGACAGTACGATATGCTGTCCCACCCCCGTTAATAAAATAATAAAGGTGCTGACTAAACTCTTGCGCTTGTGCTTCGAGAGCCGTAAGCGTAATAATTGCAAATAAAAAAGCGACACGTTTCATTCTAATTACTCCTGTTAAAAATCAAAAGCGGAAGTTAGTAGTGATACTAACTTCCGCCTCTGAAAAAGATTACACTAAATCGATCGAGGTAAGTCTCCTCGAACGTTGATTAGTGAACGATCGTCAATTTTTCTGTCTTGACGAAGTTACCGGCATGGATGGTATAGAAGTAAGTACCTTCACTGAGTTTCGAACCGTCAATTTTTACTTCATGACGACCCGCGCTCATTACACCATTAACCAAAGTCGATACTTCCTGACCGAGAGCATTTGTCAAAGTGATCTTTACGTTCGTCTCAGAAGGAACAGCAAAGTTAAAGTTTGACAATGCATTCGTTGGGTTTGGATAACTTGACTCAAGAGCAAAGCCATTAACAACATCGCTTGCACCCTTAAGGGCGATAACGACCTGCTTTACGCTTGCATCACGGATGACAACGGTACCGTTACCAACAACAGAGCCAATGACATTTCCTGTAAGATCACGAACTTCAACTGAACCGTTGACATCAGCAAAGCTGAGTGACACCGGATAATCTGCCGAAGCGATCTTCACAACATGTTCATCAGACTTTGCAGAGATGTTTCCGTTGTTCGCTGTGAAGCGAGCATCGAAAGAGATCATTGCAGGCGGCATTTCGAAATGGTTCGCAGTAATGTTTGTCGCAATATTACCGAAGAACAATTCCTGACCGTTTTGTGCAGCGTCACGTACAGTTACTTTCGACAACTCTGCCTTCAACTGTGAAGTTGCGTCTGCTGTGACTTTGCAACCACGAGCATCAGTCTTCGCATCTATATTGTAATTAGCTTCATCAGAAACCTTTACAAAATAGCCATGACCAGGGATTAAATATGCAACAGTACGGTATCCGTTACCAGGTACATATTCAAAGAAGTCTGTCTGACGGCTTGGGCTTGAACCACCAACCGGTGTGAAGAAAATGTATTGGTCATTATCAGTCACACACGCAGGTACACTCACACCACCAACTGAATTCCAACCAGCGTGTACACGCAAGCCAGAAAGTTTGGTTGAGCCTACACCAGCAACGAGATTATCATTACCGATGACCGTACCATAATGTATCATATAACCGCGACCGAAATCAAGTGTCGTAGCAGGTGTCCAGCCGGCGTTTGATGCATAGCTAAACGGTGTGCCAGTTGAGTTCGGGAAAATTATTGTCGCACGTTGATCAGGAGCAATAACCGGCAATGAAATGAAATTCCATGCCTGCTTCTTAAGATCAGCTGTATGTCCCTTTGTTCCAGGAGTATACTCGATGATAAAGCTGGTAATGCTTGGATCGCGAATAACGATGCAACGCTGATTGCCAACGCCTGTAGCCTCACGCATATTGAACGAGAAGTTTCCGCCGTTCAGGATGTCGCGAATGATAAAGCGTGAACCTTCTGGAAGATCAGTCGGATCGAAGCAAACATTCAGTGGATAGCAAAGTGCACCACCCGTACCGAAAGTTACTTTATAAAGGATTGTACCTTCGTTAGTATTCGAGCGAATGTCACGGCTAGTTCCGAGGAAATTTGGATCTTGGAATGCAGGATCTGCATTAGGATTCAATGTCTCGAAATAAGCATAACATTTTTGCGTTGGATCAGGGTTACTGTTTGCAGTTGCACGATCACCAACAGTGAAGATTGATTCACCGTAGAGCAGATCGATTCCGTCAGTAGCACCGGTACCGGTACCAAACACGAGCTGACGTGTGCAAGATGGTGAGCAAGAATTGGTGAGGTTCAAACGTATACCTGTTCCACCAGACTCATTCGGCTCATCAGGACGTGCACGGACGACAAACGTGACCTTAATACGAGATGGTGAATTTGAAGCACCATCACTGGTCAAAGTGACATATCCGATATATACACCCGGAGCTAAACCGGAAGGGTCACCTGTAATGAAGAGTTGTTTTTCTTCAGAAGAGATTGAACCGGTATAGTCAATTCTTGGGATATAGACGCAATGAAGAGTTGAGCCAGCCGTCAAGCCAACTTTCAACCAATCTTGGTCTGAGCAAATATTAATGTTCGTCAATCTGGTCGAACCGACAGCGTCGCGAATCTGGAGATTCACTGAAGGATTCTGCGGATTTACTCCGGTCGGATCATACACTAATGTCGGAGTCAGATTATAATTTTTGTTATCGGTAGTAGTGATTGCCGAGAACGGACGAAGTTCAAACGCCGGTTGAGCAGAGATATAAACGGGCATCTGACCACGTTGTTGTAGTCTATGTCCGGCAAGATTGCCACGGAGATAGTTAGCAGGATCATACTGTTGATCGCCAACATGATCAGCGAATACGGCAGTGTCAAGACGCATTACTGCTGTATTGACTGTCCAATTCGGGATGATCTTGAAACGAATGTACAATAAGATTGCTGAAGAATCTGTGTACTGCCCTGGTCCTGCACCAATAGATGTTAGCGGAAGTGGAACTTCGCTTGCGCCACTGACGCGAATCAGGCGATGGAAAGGGTTCGTGCTGTCATTAGCCGACTGTTCTGTCCAACGTGTATAAAAAGGTGTAGCAAGTGTTGCAGCCAACGCGTTGTTCTTATCCGGTCCAACCATAACGATTGGTGAACCATGAGCCGGATTGTCGTCAATACGCACCGCCTGATTAGGGTAGTGCAATTGGAACGAGAAGCTGCGAATAGGGACAAGATTTTGTCCGTCTACGCCGCCAATACGTTGTGCGTCGGTTTTGAACGTACCGTCTTTGGTATTGGGGTTCCTCAACGGATCTGCTCCATTGTATATGAACACCGGCACCAAAAAGTAGCGCTCACCGCCCGGAAGTGCATCCGGAACGACGTAATTTCCATCAGGATAGTAATCTTCCTGATCAATTGAAATAAATGGGTATGGTGTGTAATTGAACAGCTGGGCAAATGAAGACCCAACGCTCATAGACACAAACAATAATGCTGCCGCAACGATAGCTGCATAGCTTGTAGGCTTACGCATTGCCGATTTCTCCTTCGTAAATGATGAACTAACAATCATAGGTCAATTCTAACAACTTTCTATTTCTTTCCTTGTTACTGGTTATTTTCAACAAATATCAGCGAACAACGAAAAATTTTGTAAAAAACACTTGTTTTGACTTCATGTCCTTAACGGCAATAAAATATGTACCGTCAGAGAAACGAAGAGGAAGCGTTACGGATTCTTTATCCGTTCGGTCTGCGTAGACCAACCCTCCATTTATTTCAAAAATCTGTATCACTTTATCCGTTTGCAACACTGGTTGCATAAACCGAATCGTAAGCTCATTGCCGGATGGCGAAAAAATTGTTTGTACCGAGGGCTCAGCCAGCGTTGGAAACAGATTCACTACGTTGAGTGTATCATGTGTTGCTAAACCAAAAACCCGAATCGGTCGAAGAGTATAATGTACTCCTAAAACCAAGTTATCTTGATTTAAGATCACTAATTGAGCAGTTGCTAAAAGAGTGATCACAGTGTCTGTTCGATGTCGTGCGCGAACGACTATATCGAAAGCCTTGCCTGAAGGCTGTATCGCAGTTTGTGATGTAAAGTCGATCTCGATCGAATCTCCAACAATATGTTTCTGAATTGTTGTCGAGGCAAAAGCCCCTGTAGAAATAATGTCCGTTACGGTAAGAACAGAAGTGTCTATCTTACATTTAAATACTCCGGATTTTACAAAGGTCTGTTCAAGACTATCAATGTACAAACTGATGGTAGCTGTTGAATCGCTTTGCATCGAAAGAGAATCGCTTGAAACTCTTAAGTTGCTTTTTTTTGGAGATTGCTTTACACTGTCTAAGTAAGCAACTGCAAACGGATACCAGCTGACATCGTCTCGACCCGGTGCATTATCGATGATTACTGTGTCAATGCCACTGGTTTCAGATAGCACATCAACGAGTGTTGGAGCGATTAATGCTGAGTCTGCAAGCGTTGAAAACACTGAAGCACGATAGTTGAATAATACATGATTACTCGTATCAAGCATCGTTGAAGCCAATACTTCGACTCTGAATTCGTGACTTCCACTTACATTATTTGCTGTTTTAATGTCAGCATTTGCTGACGCGGTTCCTGCAAAGAAGCCCTGAATCGGGACAATCTTTGTTGCTTCGTAACTAAAACGGAGATCATATCCGTGAAAGTTACATGGCTTCGGACATTTTAGTTTATAGGTCACAGCAAAAACACTATCAGCGGGAAAGGCATCACTACGAATATGCTTCTGCTCAAAATGCAGATAGAGCACGTTCCGTTGTTGTAGCTGTCCGTAGAGTGTTTGCGACCAAAACCCGCAAATAATAGCAGTAAGAAATACGAAATATTTTCTGCTATTCACTGTCATTTGTCAAAGAACAAAATCTACTCCCAATAGAATCTCTACTGGGAGTAGATTCTTCAATACAATTTACTGCATCAAATTAATCTTCCCGACCAGCACTGAGCTACCGGCACTGAGGTTGTAATAATATACACCTGCGGGAACAACTGCACCGGAATTGCTATGACCATCCCATTGGATAGCATGCGAACCAGCACTGAATGTTTGTGAACCGATGGTACGAATTTCTTTACCGAGAAGATCATAAATCTTCATCGAAACTTCTTTCGCATCGTTGGTTGTAAACTTAATAGTCGTCTGAGCATCAGCTGAGACACTGAATGGATTTGGTGTTACGCTCTGTACAGCAAAGCCTGAAACATCACCATTGGTCGAAACACCAAGGTCGATTGTCGAATGCTGTGCAGGGTATGCTTGATCATTGATAGAGATGTTATTGATCTCGATCTCAGAGACATTATTGCGCTCAGCGCTGACAAATTCGAGATATCCAAGGATATCACCATCTTTGAATACACCACTCGCAGCGAATGAAACTTTGCCGGTCTTTGCATTGCCATACATCATTCCGGTTCTTGCTTCGGTACCGGTAAATTGCAACGCTGATGGATTAGCAGCATTTACATTCAACTCAATTCCGATAGGTCCGTTAACAGAGCCACGAAGAACCATAGGAACACGAATGGTCCGGTCAGTCATAACAGCCTGCTTCGTATCGATGCTGAGTCCGACAATATTATTATCAGTCGAACCTGCAACTTCTTTGTATGGCGGTACCTGTTGTAGCCATGGCAAGAACGGAATCTTTGCCGCGAGATACATCAAGATATACGCTGCATCATACGCCGTCACTCTATAGAAATAATACGGCAAGAAAGCAGGTATTTGATAACGTCCACTATGGTTTGCGTCACCATGGAATGCGCTACGTCCTTCGACGCTATCAAGCGGCGGATATGCCTTAGCGATCGAGCCTAAGATAGTATCGGCATCAGCAAGAGTAACGAAACGATTTTGATTGAAAACGATAATTGGGTCTTTACTGGTGAGCTGTGTAAGAGTTGCATCTCCATCACCCCACTGTGAAAGTGTACCAATTCCTTCTGGAACAAAAGTGATTACACGACCCGGCAAGCAGCTTGCAGGCGGCCAGCAGGTAGTGAGCGAATCACGATTCAAACGAGCACTATCTTCACCCGCAAACGAAGATGGGAACAAGCCATTCATAAACGAATAACCGATGCTATCTTCAATACCAACGGTACAACCTTGTGTTTTAACGTTACCATTATTACCAATTGGTCCATAATGGAATTCGATTGTAGCGCGCTTGTCAGGAACGTACATATCATTCGCCAAGGCGTTCTCAATGAATTTTACCTGGAAGGTACCAATCGAGTTAGGATTGGTTTTATCATTGATATTTAAATCTTTCCATTCTACGGTGAATACATGTAAGAATGAACCCGGGAATGCAGTAGGATTTGGATCAAATACGGTAGAAGTGGTATACCATACTTTGCTAAGTTTAAAGCCAAGCGGAATATCTACCGCTGATCTGTAGTAATGATCTCCAAAGAACGGCGCTACTGTATTGTTAGGGTCGTTCGGAAGAAACAAGAAATACTTATCGTTTGTGATGACCGGCGTATTACGCTGTCCAACGCTAAGCCATCCGTTTACGCAGATATTTACACTGCTGTAGAGATTGCCGTTATAGTCAAACGTAAAGCCTGCTGGAATATCATTGGCGACACCGTCATCGAGATCAACAACGTTCGAGAACGTTCTGAAAGCAAACGGATTGACAGCCGTTCCAACCGGAAGCGGATTGAAGAACTGGTTATTGATAACCATGTCATAATGCGACCATATCTGGGCATTAGAACTGGTGACCGCAAAGGCGAGGAGTGCCGCAACACCCAAGCCAACAAAAAACCGCTGTAAGAGCTTCATATCTTTATATCTCCTTAAGAGAATTGACACACTATACGTTAAAAATCTTATGAATGATTAACCATAATCGGGGCAGACTGTTACACCTGCCCCGAAGGTTATCTTGCCTTTATTTCGTCAAGGTCATTTTGATTGTGGTACTGAAATCACCGGCTGTCATCTTGCAGATGTACGAACCATTGGCGACTGCATTCCCTGCTGCATCAAGACCATCCCATACCACCGGATAGCCACCAGCATCAACCGACTCATTAACAAGTGTACGAACAAGCGTACCCTTGACATCATAGAGTTCGATCTTCACATTCGAGCGTTCTGCTACAGAGAAGCGGAACGTTGTACTTGTTGCGAACGGATTCGGATAATTCGACTCCAGAGCATACTTCGGAGCGTTCGACGAAACAACATCTGACTTCGGTGGAACGAAGACGATACGAGCGTTCGTCAATGCAACGTTGTTAATCTCAAGACACAACGAATCTGTGTTCACATGTACAAGCGTGTAACTTGCATGATTGATCGGTCCTAAACCGCTCTTCATATTGATCGAGAATTCGTTCGGATCGAACGGATGCACGAGATAGAAAGCACCGGTGAACGGATCAGTCTTATCAAAGCAGCTCGGCCTCCAGCAAATACGGATCGGGTAGTAGTAACCACCATTGTCCGAACCTGGATTGAAACGAATCTGCCATGCAACGTCAGTAAATTGATTGGTATCCTTACGAATATCAATATAGCTACCCTTAAGCGATCCACCAACAGGAAGCTCCCAACGACCATCGAACACCGGAGAGTTCGGAGCAGCCGGCACTTCGAATTCGCAATAACGGATGTCAAGCGAATCTGAAGCAAAGCGACCTGCACCAAAACAGAGGCGTTGGATGTCTGAGTTCGGATGTGTTGCTGTTGCTTTATTTGAAACAGTAACAGCACATTCGAATGTCGGAATGTCTCCTACATATACACGGTAAGTGATAGTATCAAAGTTACCATGCTGATCAGTTACCGCTACTGAAATATATTTAGCAGGCGGTGGGTTCTGACCGAAGTATGTATCATCTTCGTTAAACTGTCCACAGACGGTGATCTGTGCCGTATCATTACCAAGTGGACCATGTACAGATGATGGTTTCACTGTCCATGTATTGTCAGGTAATAATACTGTAAAGGTTAATGAATCATAAGCACAGAGGCGCAAGAGATCACGATCTTGAACATTGATCGTATCACAATATTGCGTCTTGTTCTGTACGCAGACCGTACGTGGTCCGCGCAAGAAGTTCGGCTGATGCTGAGTTGAATCAACATTCAAGTCAAACGTCTTCCAAGCAGTCAGACCACACTGATCTTGTACTACTACAGTAACCTTTTCAGGTCCACCGCAGAGACCCGGCGGCAAGCGCGGAGCATCATTGATGCCCGGCACACCAGAGAGCACACCAGAGACTGGATTAATCTTTAACCAATTTGGTGTAGCACCAACGAGTGAATCTTTACCGGTCTTGTAACGACCGTCACGATAAACAACTTCTGATTGGCCTTTATAGACCAAATGGAATATATGTGTATCAGCAAAGTTTGGGTCAGTAATCAAGATACGATTGATTACAGTTGTATCTTTAATATAAGTACTGTAATCGAAGTCTTCTTTTGCATTTGGCAATGCCGTCGTTACGATCTTTGGCTCTACATTGATCGTAGCATGCCACTGCTGAGTTCTCTTTCCTGTATGACCATCGTCAGCTTGAATAGCTGCAATAGTATCAAGCAAGAGTTCACCGTTAACCTGTGGGGTCGGGGTGATGAGCGCATAAGCTGTTGCTGCATCGAGCGCAACATGAATCTTACCCTTTGTTAAGAATTCAGGTTTTGCAAGAGCTGACTTGAGCCACAACGGAGACACAACATCACTATATGATGTACGTCCATAACGGAAATCCCATGGACCCGTTACGCTTGTACCCGGAGTGTGACTAATAGCATCAGTATATGCAAACACGGTCGAATCTTCCAACTCATCGTCAGTCTGTACGTCATAATCATAACGTAAGCTGTCAGTCAAGTTAGCGGTACCATTACAGCCAACAGCAGCATTCGTCAAGAATACCGGCAAGCTATCCTGTACAAAAATTCGGAAGTCATAGATACGTGAAGTGCGACGTACGCAGATCGTATCAGATAAGAATCCTTCAGGGCAATTCATATATCTTGGATAGATCCACATCGAAAGCTTCAAGCTATCTTTACCGAGCACACCAGGAGCATGCGGGTATTTATCGAGCAATAAATGCTCTGACTCACGATTCGGAGGCCAGTTGGTCATGATAACATGAACAGGCTCGCCACCTGGCACAACATCAGGATTGTGCGGAGTTCCGAAAAGTTGGATGTATCCATTTGATCCACCATTAGGATTAACGTTACGAACGGTGTCGCGCTTTATCCACCATGGTAAACGATAGTTATTAGAATCCATACCAGCAAATGTCACCGAAAAATCGAGCATTGTGTAATATGGATCGAACAACCAACGTGGGTCATAGAAATTGTTTACATCATAACCACCGATACGGAACAAGATGTCGCCCGGGGTCTGAGTGCTTGAATACTTTTTATAAACACTATCCTCACGAACGAATAAACGATTCGGATTCAAAGTGTCTGACTGAAGTTTCGGAACATCACCGGCAAAGAACGGAGGTGTTACGTCACCGATCGGGAACGTGATACCACGGATCTTAGCACCGGCATAACCATACTTCCAAAGCTGCGTGCGGCTGAACACAACGATGTTGTCGCCTGGACGAACCGGAAGCGTACCGTAACGTTCACCAGCATACCAGAAAGTTTGGTTTGCGTTAATGCCCATGGTGCAAATTGTGTCAGGTCCGACAACATTCTGCAACTGTGTACGATCAAGGAAATAAGCACGACCATCAAGGGCAGCACTATCCTCAAGTTTCGCGGCACGAGCAATTTCTAAATATGTATTGTTCGAAGGGCGAATAAGTGTTGGGCTCCAGAAGAGCTTAGCACGTTCGACAGGATGACGCGATGCAATTGTCGAATCCGGCACGAAGTCAATACGACCACGATACGGGATAGTGACAGAATCAACGCGATCACTAAATTCTTCTTTAAGATTTACACGAATATATTCCTGTGTCGTCTCGTTGAAAACGAACACTGTAGTATAGTTACGTGCGCACTTGTCGCGGTTAAAGTCATTTGTATCAACATCAGCTGTCAAGAACAGCGGATATCCAATCGGGTGCGGTCCCGAGAACTGTGATTGATAACGGATGATCTTATTAAGATATACCGGATCTTTTTGGAAAATATCACGAGTCCAGCGATGAATACCTTTACGACCATTCGATGCTAAACCGATATCAGTTGGCAAGCCAAGTGAGAATGCTTCGGTAATAGCAAGGCGACGATTGTTATAATCAAGAGTCTTGATGTCTAATCCACGATCATAGATATCATAGATACGACCTTCAAAAAGCAATGTGTCCGGAATACGTCCGATCGGCACATACGTATATGCACTCGGTGGGAAACGATTCGGCTCATAGACATTGCTGAAGCAACTATCAAAATAGTCAATAAAGAATGTGTTCTGGATTGTTCCGATAGGAAGCGTTGGGAGCTGAGTGATTACACCCGGTCCTGTCTCGCCCCAGAAGTTACCACGAACGGTATCAACACCACCATAACCATGCGGTCCGTCAGGAAGACGAATGATATAACGAGCAACGTTATCATAGATAGCATTACCACGCGAATTCGTTTCATGTTGCGGAGCAGGTCCTTCAAAATCAGCCCAGATCGTAGCGCCCGCATTCGGGTCACCAGGATTATTCATATTTGGCTTTTCAAGATCGACAGTGTAGCTATGACGACTCGTAGCAAAGTTATTTGCGACCAATGTCTGGTTTGCTACAATCTGCAAGCGATAATTATTCGAATGGATTGCCGAGCCAGAGAAAGCTTGGTTCTTTTCGAAACGAACACGACTTGAAACAAGCGTATCGCCAACACCAACAGGATTCGGGGTGTTATTAATATCTACATAAAGCGCACCACCGCGACCCGTACGATTGAACAATGCGAGCGAATCAACGCCGACGTTCACGTAATTCTCACAGAAGCGAGTCAATTCGCGCGGATCAAAAGGAAGCGGGCTAAGAGTCGGGTTTGTTGCAACAAACTTATCTTCAACTAAGAAGCGATTGTATGCAAATGCGCCCGGACCAGACTGTCCCATATTCATATAGACAGCGCCGCCATTACCACCGATGACGTAGTTACGTGAGTATTCAACGGCGAACGCACTATCGCGTGTACCGATGAATTCAGCTCCGCCACCCTTTACATTATTAATATATGAAGGGCGATTGATACGTGCATCAGCAGGATTAACAAAATTGGCAAGATGCTTCACGCGACGGCTCTGTATGTCTGGATTTGCGTTCGGATTCAAATAAATAGCACCACCGGCAAGACCAGCAGCATTATCTACGAAACGAACACGAAGCTCGACCGAATCCCAACGTGGGAATACATGCGTTTGCGGAGCAAGGTAACCGGTAATAAAGGTGAACCAGTTCTGATAGACAGCACCACCTTCACGGTATGCTGTGTTGCTAACAAAATCAATGAATCCTGAATCACGCTTTACTGAAGGTACGTTCTGAATGATGTTGTCACCATCAATATTCAAAGCTGGACCGTTTGTTACGATCGAACCATTGAACTGATAGTCCATAAAGATCGCGCCACCCATACCGGCAACGTTTCCGAGGAAACGAGCACGCTTAATGATAGCAAGACCCGGACGGCGTGAGTTTACTGATGGCGGCGGCAACCATGAAGGGTCAGCCGAAAGCTTACCAACATAGATAGCTCCACCACGCATATTCACATCACCGGAAGCAGCTATTGCGCTATCGGTGTTACAACCAATCAACGAAGTAGTCAAGCCGGTATAGTCACCAACATAAATACCACCGCCGTATGCTTGCTGAGCAAGAGTACCAACAGATGGACTTGGGTTGTTAACTGTACAACGCTCAAGCTGGATGCTATCA